>CAYRTV010000463.1:0-2194 GCA_964427225.1 uncultured Eubacteriales bacterium | reverse complement strand
GTCAATGCCGCTCCGCCGTCGTTTCCGAGGTAATACCTGTCTTTATTATTAGGGTCGGACCAGAGGGCATGGTAGTCTCCATGCACGCCTGTGTTCTGCCGCTCCAGTATTTTGCCGCCGTCATAAGAGATGTGATAGCTTCCGGTGACAATATATACAATCTGGTCATCGAGCGGATTAATATAAATATGGCTGTAATAAAACGGCCGGTTATTATACCGGTTCATATACTGCCAGGTCTCGCCCGCATCTTCCGACCTGTATATACCTGTTCCGAGTTTAGTCATATCCTTGTAGTCGGGATTGTCAGAACCATCTTCCAAATGCTCATCCGGCTGGAAGCCATGCTCGACAAAAGCCATCAGAACATTAGGCTTGGTCCGGCAGATCGCCAGGCCGATCTTTCCGGTATCCCTTTCCGGCAGGCCGCTGGTCAGTTCCGTCCAGGTATCGCCACCATCGATGGTTTTAAAAATCCCGCCGTTGGGGCCGCCGCTGTCGAAACGGTACGGGCGCCGAAGCCGCTGCCAGAATCCAACATACAGAACATTTTCATCCATAGGATCCATTATCAAATCAATTGCGCCTGTCTTTCCATCATCCGGCAAACCGTTGGTCAGTTTGGTCCAGGTCTCCCCGCCATTCGTTGTTTTAAACAGCCCTCTGTCACCGGAATACCCCCAGAGGTGGCCGGCAGCTGCCGCGTACACAATATCAGGGTTGGAGGGGTGTGTGATAATTTTGGCTATCGAGTGGGTGTCTTTAAGCCCCATATGAATGAAAGTTTGTCCGCCGTCCACCGATTTATAAATCCCGTCTCCCCAGGCAATGCTGTTCCGCGGGTTCTTTTCCCCGGTGCCGACCCAGATAATATCGGGATTTGCCTGATAAAAAGCCACATCGCCGATTGAGGCTGCTCCATAAGTATCGAAAATCGGCTTCCAAGTAATCCCGGCATTGACAGATTTCCAGACACCGCCGGAGGCCGAACCAATCAGCACAGTGGTGAAGTCTTCATCCAGGGCTTCGATATCGGATACCCTTCCGGACATGTTGGCGGGACCGATATTGCGCCACTTGAAGGCTTTGGCAATCCCCGAGTCGTCCATTTGCGCAATCCCCGACTGTGGTCCTGCCAGGAACAACATAAATGCCAATACACCTACAATCAGATACCATAATCCTTTTTTCATTTATCCATCCTCCCTTTTTATATTATTTTCATTTTTGACCATTCGGCCGAATTGTAAAAATTAGCCGCGGCGCTTCCTGGCGGGACCAATTCATCGCAGGCCTTACGAATCTCATCAGCCAAAACCATTTCCGCCACCGGAATCAGCTCCTCCAATTGATCCATTGTCCGCGGGCCGATAATCGGTGCGGTGATTCCATCCTGGTCTTTGACCCACAAAATGGAAAGCTGCGCCGGAGAAATCCCGGCGTCTTTCGCTAATTCCACAAACTTCCGGCCCACGGCAATTCCCTTCTCCGTAACCCGTTCCGCATATATTCCGCCGCGCAGCTCCGCACGGGAATCTTCAGGATAATCCTCAGCCGACGCATACCGGCCGATAAGAACACCCATGGCCATCGGCGACCAGGCAATAAGCCCCAGGCCATGGGTCTTGCAGAGCGGGACCAGCTCATTTTCAATTCTTCTGTCCAGCAGGTTATAAGGCGGCTGTTCCAGAATATACCGGGTATAACCTTGTTTTTCACTAACCGCCAGCGCTTCCATTATCTGCCAGGCCGGATGGGTGGAGCTCCCGGCATAGCGGATCTTCCCCTGCTGAACCAGGTCAGTTAAAGCTCCCAGGGTTTCTTCCACCGCAGTTTCCGGGTCCGGCCGGTGCATTTGATAAATATCAATATAATCCGTATTCAGGCGCCTTAGGGAATCCTCACACGCCTTGATGATATGCAGCCGGGAATTGCCCCGGTCATTCGGGCCGGGCCCCGTGGGATAGTGAACTTTAGTGGCCACTAAGACCTTGTCCCTTATACGACCCTGTGACAAGGCCTTTCCGAGAATGCGCTCGCTCTCCCCATTGGCATAGCTGTCTCCTGTATCAATCAGGTTGATCCCGGCCTCAACCGCCTGGTTTACAATGTCTATACATTCCTTTTCCGGTGTGGGATCGGCAAAATTCGCCGTCCCTAAACACAATGGAGAAATTTTAACTCCAATCCGGCC
>CAYRTV010000462.1:0-2199 GCA_964427225.1 uncultured Eubacteriales bacterium | reverse complement strand
CGTTTCACGTGACTGGAGTTCAGACGTGTGCTCTTCCGATCTGGGGAGGCTTTAGAGGATATGAAAGCGGCGGCTTTAATCGCCGCGTACTTTGAACCGTCCGCAGTCCGTCATGCCCGCAAGACACTGGGAATTCAATCCCAGGCGGCCATGAGATATGAAAGAGGTGTTGATATTGAGGCTTTGCCCCGGGTTCTTGCACAAACGGTTTCTTATTTAGCGGGAAAAGCCGCCGAAATCCGTTCTAACATTATCGACAATTACCCGCGTCCACGAAAACCCAGAACAATCATTATGCGCCAAAGAAAAGCCAATGAAATCTTAGGTGTCGGAATAGAAGAATCATATATTCTCATGGTTCTTCGGAGAGCCGGTTTTGACGTAAATTCCCAACAGAAGGGAAGCTGGAAAGTGGATGTGCCGGCCTTTCGTTCCGATATTGAAAGGGAATCGGATTTAATTGAAGATATCGGCCGTTATTACGGCTATGACCGGATTCCGCCTCGTATTCCGCAGCTGGACAAAATACAGCCCGGTCAAGAGAAAAGCAGCCAATTCAAAAAGACCTGGCGGCATATAATGTTTCATCAGGGATTTGATGAGGCGGTAAATGATAGTTTTATGTTTTCCGGGCAGCATAGATTATTCGGGGAAGCCCGGGCTTTAGTTTCCGTCTTCAATCCGACCTCTTCCCGGAGCCGGTATTTAAAAAATACGCTGTTATCCGGTTTGCTGGAAAATATGCGCTTGAATTTTGCCCATGGAGTCCGGGGAATTCACTTGTTTGAAAGCGGGCGGTTTTTTTATTGTAAAGATGAGAAGGTTATTGAAAAAACTTCCCTGGCATTTATCAGCAGCGGTCCGCTGGATGCGGAGCATTGGCAGGAAAAATCCGCTGACAGTGATTTTTTTCATGTCAAGGGGACATGCGAAGCCCTTTTAGAGGGGGCGGGGGCCGGGGCCGGTGTGGCCGAATTTGAAGAAAAGGATTTTCCAGTATTTGAACCCGGCTATTCTCTGGCTGTAATGCTCAGAGGGGAAACCATCGGCCATGTCGGTAAAATCAAACCATCTGTCAGAGAATTATTCGGTTTGGAAAAAGACGTATATGCTGCTGAGCTCGATTTAAACGCGCTTCTTCATAAGTTGCCTGCGAAAGAAAAGCATGAGCCGCCCGCCCTGTCGCCGGTCATTATAAAGCATCTTGATTTTATTGATATACAGAGCATTCGTTATAAAGATCTAAGGAAAGCGATTGAAAGTTTAAATATTCCGGTGATGGAGACTTTTGATATTTATGAACGGTATGTGGACACTTCTTCACCTGGAGAGAATGTCCATCTTTCGCTTAAATTTGTCTTTAATCACCCGGAACGGGATATGAGTGAAAAGGATGTAGACGAATATATGCAAAAAATAATTCAGCTTTGTAAGCAAAAATTTTCTTTGAAATTACGATAAGGAGGGGGCGATTGACAAGTGAACTAGAAAGAATTAAAATTTTGGAAGGGAAAATTTCTAAGGTGGCCGATTATATCAATCGGCTTGCCGGAGAGAATGAAAAGCTAAAAAAAGAGATTGAGGAATTGAGAGAGGCGAATAAGCAGCTCGGAAAACAAGCCGGAAAAGCCGACGAACTGAATGCAAATGTACAGAAACTGGAAAGCGAACGGGAAGACCTCAAGAACAGAATAGAACAAATCATAAATCAGATAGATCAATTAGGAATATGATAGATAAAATCGTTGA
The DNA here is from genome assembly GCA_964427225.1 of uncultured Eubacteriales bacterium. GTDB lineage: Bacteria > Acidobacteriota > Aminicenantia > Aminicenantales > Aminicenantaceae > CAYRTV01. The sequence continues at coordinate 450 of CAYRTV010000462.1, read as the reverse complement.
AGTTGAGATTTTTGATCGAAAATTCAGGATCCGTGTAAAAGGAGAGGAAGATGAAAAGTATATAAACCACCTCACTTCCTATGTGGATCAAAAAATGCGTGAGGTGGCGGTTAAGGCGAAATCCGCGGATGTCGTCAAAATCGCGGTTTTAGCCGCACTTAATGTTGCGGACGAATATTTTCTTTGTCAAAAGAAGTTAGATAAATTAAATGAAGTTATCGGGCACATGGAGAGTGAAATAGAAAGTTTGGAGGATCATTTTTTCAAAAATGAAGATATTCTCAAAGTCATGGGACAAGAAGCCAAATAAAACCATTACAAAGAAAATTGAACATATTATAGATGAGAATGTTTGTATGAAAAAAGGAAAAATATATGAGCAGGGTTATACCGGCTCATATCTCATTACGAAAGAATGTAATCCAATTTCCTAACTTTCATCTCCTTTGA
>CAYRTV010000461.1:0-2202 GCA_964427225.1 uncultured Eubacteriales bacterium | reverse complement strand
TTCAGTGCCTATGCCACCGAAGACGAAAGATTGCTGTTTCTCATTGTTTCTGAGGGGACGAGCGGTAATGAGCTGTATTATAAGGAACTCAGAAAACCGGACATGGATTTCGCTCCGATTGTCACCGGTTTCGACAACGACACCTATCCCCTGGATAACATCGATGATCACGTCCTGCTTTATACCAATATCGATGCCCCAAATTATCAAGTCGTCCGGATCGATCCGGAAAACCCAGCCAAAGAAAACTGGAAAACGGTTATCCCGCAGAAAGATAAAGTGCTGAATACCGCGAATACGGGAGGCGGCTATCTCTTCTGCAGTTACCTGAAGGATGCGCATACTCAGGTCTTTCAGCACCATATGGACGGGACCTTGGTCCGGGAGATTGAATTTCCAGCCTTGGGCTCGGCCGGCGGATTCGGAGCGGAAAAAGAGGATGATATCCTTTTTTACACCTTCAGCTCTTTCACTTATCCCTCCACAATCTATAAGTATGATATTGATAAAGGGACCTCTGAGGTTTTCCGGAGATCGGAAGTTAAATTCAAACCGGAAGATTATGTGACCAAGCAAGTCTTTTACCCCAGCAAAGACGGTACTAAAATACCCATGTTTATTGTCCATAAAAAGAATCTGGAATTGAACGGTAATAATCCGGCCCTGCTGTATGGATACGGAGGATTCAACGCGAGCATGACTCCGTCCTTTAATGCTCTGCGAATCTTCCTGCTGGAAAACGGAGCCGTCTATGCCATGGCTAATCTGCGCGGCGGCGGAGAATACGGAGAGGAATGGCATAAAGCCGGCATGCTGCTCAATAAGCAGAACGTTTTTGACGATTTTATCGCGGCCGCGGAATATCTGATTGAGGAAAACTATACGTCTTCAGACAAACTGGCCATTTCCGGCGCTTCAAACGGAGGGCTTTTGGTCGGGGCCGCCATGACTCAGCGTCCGGATTTATTCCAGGTGGCTCTTCCGGCTGTAGGTGTCATGGATATGCTCCGCTACCATAAGTTCACTATCGGATGGGCCTGGGCGGTGGAATACGGCAGCAGTGAGGATAAGGAGCATTTTGAAAATCTTTATCGTTATTCACCGCTGCATAACATTGAAGCAGGCGTGGCCTATCCCGCCACGCTGGTGACCACGGCTGACCATGATGACCGGGTGGTTCCGGCCCATTCCTTCAAATTCATCGCTACCCTGCAGGAAAAACACGCAGGAGATACTCCCGTTCTTATCCGGATTGAAACCCGTTCCGGTCACGGCTCTTCCAGTACCACAAAAATGATCGAAGAGCTGGCAGACGAATACGCCTTTATGTTTTACAACATGGGAGTCGATGTCAGGTAGAATCTTTTCAGGGCTGCGCTAAATTTTCCTTCTTAGACGCTTGTTGGAGTTTATCGTCAAAGCATGAAAATACCGGCGTCATGCCTGATTGATCTTTGAGAATTACCGCAGAAGCAAGATGAACAGCATCATATCCGCACAAGGCATGTTTCTCAGCCAAAGATCCCGCTGATTTGATGAAAGCTGGGCTGAATGACAGGCGGTGATATGGCCGATCTCCTTTTCCTGCTCGGTGGAAACCAGCATCAATTCTTTTTTGCCGGTCACCGGATTGGTGGCACAGCTCATCCCTCCCTGACCTCTTCCATGTTGGTTTCATTCTCGCCGCCGCAGGAATTCACTAATCCCATTCCCCCCAGGGTAAGACAAGCAATGCCAAAAAATACCAGCCATTTTTTCATTTCAAGCGACGCGTCTCCCTGAGATCAGCCGGATCAGCAGAACGATAACGGCCACAACGAGCAGAATATGAATCAACCCGCCGAAAGTGTATCCCCCAATAAAACCCAACAGCCACAGGATCAATAAAATAATAAAGATTGTCCAAATCATGATGTCCTCCTTAATATATAACCCTTACAGGTTCTTCCTCCAGTCTTCGACCTCTTTCTCGGCCTCATCCCGGGCTTTCCCATACTTTTCCTGCACCAGTCCAACCAGTTGATCTTTATTCCCTTTGGCCACATCGAGTTCATCGTCGGTTAATTCTCCCCATTTTTCCCGGGCTTTACCTTTAAGCTCATTCCACTTTCCTTCAATCATGTCCCAATTCATTTAATTCTCCTTATTCTTATTTGACATGGCACTTGGCCATGCAGATAGATGTAAAGCAAAAACGGTGCC
>CAYRTV010000460.1:0-2210 GCA_964427225.1 uncultured Eubacteriales bacterium | reverse complement strand
GCCGACTGTACAGACCGAACAGACTGAATAGACTTAGACAGACCTGGACAGACTTAGACCGACCTAAATGGACTTAGACCGATATGAAGACGGGCGGTTTCTCAGGGCCCGGGCACATGGGAAAAGCAAATACACATTCGCGAGCAGCCGGCCGGAGCTCATTGAAATGGCGGCGGCTATGGCACCAACTAAAAACAATCCCTGGATAGAGATCATAAGAAGAGTAAAGATCGAAAGAATTTCTATGGCGGTAGCTATGGTGATGTGTTTTGTCGTTTCGTGATTAACCATGATGGATCTTTCAAATGACAGCAGGACGGATAGTCCCGGCAGCAGGCTGAGAATACGTGCGGGTGTAAGGGAGAAGCGGGTCAGTTCCTGCGTTAATCCGGAGATATCATGAAACCAGACCATAGCCAGTGGAGTGAATCCGATCAATGCCAGCCCGCCGGTCGCGGAGATGCCGAGTATGACGGCAAATTTTCTCAAACAGGGATATCCTTTATCGTTTTCGCCCAGAAGTGCAATGCTGACCTCCTGAAATGACAGCCCCAGGCTGCGGAATACAAAAATCAGGGAGTTTATGACAGGAAGGGCGGCCAGGGATTCCAGCGGCATCCGGCTCTGCCCCATAAAAAATGTAACCATAGGGTGGATTCCCAGACTTAAAATGGACGTTAAAGCCAAGGGATAATAAAATTTGGTAATGTATTTATAATCTAGATGACGTCCGGTTTTGGCCGTATTTTCAAGAACCCGCTTAGTCGCTGAATGTGCCATGATCCGGCTGGCGACTGCTTCCGCGGTTACGCCGATGGACAACGCTAAGGTTCCCACCATGGCACCCGGCAAAGAAGAAAACAGATATGCAGCTAAGGCTGTAACCGTCATAGTACTGAGCCGGATAACCGTACCATATGCGACCCGGCGGGTTAAATTGCTGCGGACTAAAATGCCCTGATAAAAACGCCTGTATCCAATGGCGGCCGGCCAAGGAAGGAAAAAGAAACTGGCCTGCTGGGTCAATTCGGCAACCTCGCTATTTAATCCCATAATGGATAATGTGATGGTATCAAAGACCGGAGGAATGAGAATCAGCACCATAATCAAGGTGACAGCCCCATTGAGAACAAAAGTGAAATTCCTTAGCTTAAAATAGGAATTACGGTTTTTAACCAGGGCGGTGGATGCACTCATAATCATGATAATGGGGGATTCAATCAGAATGGCGAGGGAAAAAGCCACCCCATACGCAGCCAGGTTGAATTTCGGTTCCGGCAGCCGGGCAATGATAGCGGCCAGAAAAGGCCCTTCCGTGGCCATCATCATCCAGGTCATGGCCAGGGGTGCCCAAAAAATAAATATTTTTTTTAACGTCAGATCCGTTTTTGTTTCGGACATAGAGCGACAGTTTAAGATTTCAACCGGCAAAAATCAACGCAAAATTCTTTTATCCAGAACGCCGAATGCATCGAAGCTGCGGTTCATGGTCAGGCGGATCCCTAAAAAAACGGACACGACGGTTCCGGTAAAAATGGCGATCATAATTCCAATTTGGTATTTAATAGCGACCATGGGATTGGTTCCGCCTAAGATGATTCCCGTCATCATACCAGGAAGGGAAACAATTCCGACTGTCGCCATGGTGGCCAGGGTGGGGGACACCGCCGCCTGGAAAGCGTTTCTGAGAAAGGGAAGGACCGCCTCCTTCAAAGCCGCTCCTTGAGACAAGGCAAACAAATAAGCCGGTTCTTCGGTATTTAGAGATGCATAAAATGAACGCATGCCGACGATATTGGCACGCATGCTGTTGCCCATTATCATGCCGGCGATGGGTATGAAATACTGGGCATCCAGAATATTTGGTATTTGCAGAATGACGGCTAAAAAATAGATCAACGGGATTGCGGTGCCGGCAAAAAGAGAGACAAAGACCGGCATCAGGAAACGGCGCAGATTAATCCCGCTGGAAGATAGGAGAGAAAAATCCGCCGCTGCCAGCATGGCTATCAGCCAGAGGACGTTCAGCCACCACAGATTCAGGTCAAAAACGAATTGAAGATAAAAGCCTACCAGCAGCAGCTGAATTGTCATGCGCAGAGTGGAAACCGCAAACTCTTTTAAAACCCGGATCCGGTAAAAAAGAAAAATAAAAATAGGAATAAGCAGGAGACCATACCCTAAAAGCAACTGAATTGAACTTATGTCAA
>CAYRTV010000459.1:0-2212 GCA_964427225.1 uncultured Eubacteriales bacterium | reverse complement strand
TGCCGGACAGGACATTCATATCAGCCTGGTTCTTCGGGAATGGCACTCAGTCAGAAAGTCATCCATCGGTGGCCGGTTCCGCTGGGTCAGCGAAACAGAGGACACCCTTATCTCAGAAAAGCAAGTTCAAAGCGAAAAGCGGCCGCAGACTGTGGTATTCGAGCCTGAGAAATCCGGTTTTTATCTCATTCAAGCGGAAAGCCGGGACAAAAACGGAAACACCATTGCAACCACAACTTCCGTTTATATTACCGGAAAAGACTACATTCCCTGGCAGCGGGATAATGATGATGCGATCGAAGTGATTCCCGACCGGTCCCGTTACCAGCCTGGTGAAACCGCCGAGCTCCTGATCAAATCCCCATATAAAGAGGCCATGGCCCTCATCACGGTGGAACGGGAATCGATCCTGCAAACCCATGTGCTCAAAGTGGAAGGCAGTATGCATACCTTCACACTTCCGCTTGTATCCGATCATATTCCCAATGTCTTTGTTTCCGTCATTCTCGTCAAAGGGCGGACAGATCCTGTTCAAAAGGAAAACCGAAACCGCTCCGATCTCGGCAAACCATCTTTTAAATTGGGATACTGCAAACTGAATGTCGACCCGGCTGAAAAAAGGCTGAATATTCAAGCTGAAACCGATCTAGAAACCTACCATCCCGGAGACAGGGTGAAATTGGATTTTCGGGTTTTGGATCTCCATGGTAAAGGCCGGGAGGCGGAGATATCCGTTGCGGTCGTGGATGTCGGCGTTTTGAACTTAATCGGATTTCAAACTCCGGATCCTTTTTCTTTTTTCTATCAGGACCATCCACTGTCAGTCCACACCACGGAAACCCGCCATCACATGATCAGCCAAATATTTTTCGGCGAAAAAGGAGAAAATATCGGCGGTGCCGCGGGCGAAGCCAGAGCCCCCGGTTATACTTCATTGTCTGAGATTCTATTAAGAAAAGATTTTCGGCCGCTGGCCCATTGGGTTCCTGCCTATCAAACCGGTCCGGACGGAAGAGGTGAAGTGGAATTTACCTTGCCGGATAATCTGACTAAATTCCGGATCATGCTGGTAGGCCTGACAAAAGACTCCTGTTTCGGACGGGGTTCGGCAGATTTTCACGTTAGCAAACCCTTGCTGCTGCGGCCTTCAATCCCCCGTTTTTCCAGGTTGGAAGACGCGTTTAAAGCCGGGGTCATTATCCAGAATCAATCACCCTCCGCCGGAGAAGTCACCCTTCAAGTTTCCGCAGAAGGGATAACCATGCCGCGAAAAGACCAGAAACACGAAGTCTATCTTGAAAAGGGGGAATCCCGGGAAATCCTGTTTGATTTCATTGCGGACGAACCCGGCAAAGCGCAGTTCACTTTCCGTGCGATTATGGGGCCTTACAGCGATGGGTTGGAAACGGAAATCCCGGTCTATCGTCCCCGGTCATCTGAAACCGTTGCGGTTTTCGCTCAGACGGAAACGCAGGCATCGGAAGTGATTCAAATGCCCGAACATGCCTATCCCCAGTATTCCCGGCTCGATTTTCATGCCTCTCCTTCTGCTGTATCCGGCATCCGCGGGAGTCTGCATTACCTGCGGGACTATCCCTACCTCTGCCTCGAACAACGTATTTCCTCCGTCCTCCCGTTTCTGGTCGCGGCTGAGATTATCCGGGATTTCAGTCTTTCGCCGCATTCCGCCGATGCCAACCACCGCTACATCCGGGAGACATTGGCCGCCCTTCCTTCCTATCAAAAAGGTGACGGCGGATTCGCTTTATGGCCCGGTTCCTATACCTCCTCGCCCTTCTTGAGCGGTTATGCCGCCTTCTGCCTCATACAAGCCCGAAACGCCGGTTATGATATATCCGACGACATCTTGAATCGCGCTTTAGGCTATTTGGCTCAGGTGGCCCGGGATGAAGCCCGCTTTAATAACCACCCCTACACCCGGGAAACGACCCTTTCCGTACGAGCATTCGCTTTATACCTCCTGGCATTAACCGGCCGCCCGGAACCGGGATATGCGGAAAAAGTATATTCCGCGCGCGAAAATCTCACCGCATTTGGTAAAGTCATGCTTTTAAAAGCTATGCATCATGAAAAGGGCTATCCGGAAGCAAAAAAAATATTGCTGCAGGAATTGATGAATATGATCAAAGTATCCCCTACCCGGGCATACTTTGATGACGATGAGGGCGGCCGAGGAGCTTGGATTTATTCA
>CAYRTV010000458.1:0-2214 GCA_964427225.1 uncultured Eubacteriales bacterium | reverse complement strand
GTAAACATATTGCTGAAATCAATGGCTTGATCCCGGGCATAGGCATTTCCCATATCATAAAAAAAGATAGCATACAGAGGGCCTCCAACCGGGATGATGTATTCGGCATTGAACACCAGGGACTTTTCCCCGCCCATATTGATTCCTTCCTCACTGCGGGGTCCGATGGTATAAATATCATAACCCCGGATAGAGCGCTCACCGCCTAAGAAAAATCTTTCCCAGAAGGGAATGGAAGATCCTTCCAGAGGTTCAATGAATTGATATTCAACGTGGAATCCCAGCGATGAACTTCCAATTAAGGGCTGGTACCGGGTCCACTCCAGCCTGGGTTTGATCATGCTGATATCGCCCCCCAGAATCCCCCCGGCGAATTTAGCCGATGCCATATACAGGCTTCCCCGGGAAGGAGTCAAGGGGCTGTCAACAGTGTTGTAGTAAATCGAGGGGGATAAGCTGCTGATATTATAGGCACCGTATCCAAATCCTCCGGAGTAGTAATACGGGTTATAGCCATAGCCTCTGCCGTACCCTCCGCCGTACCCTCCGCCATAAGGGTAATAGGGATTATAAGGGATTTCATCATCTCCATATTCGTACTCACTGATATCCAGGTATTCAAATCCATAGGTCAGGTTGGTGCGCCAGTACCCTTTGATCCTGGCGCCGAAATTGAAATTAATTCCACGGCCGCGCCGGTTAAACATGCCGGGCATAATGGTGGTCTGATCGTGAACGTTGAAACCCAGAGTGATAGGTAAATCCAAAAAATACGGCTCGGAAAAACCCAGGCTGTAATTCTTAATCAGTTTTCCGTATTGAAGCGATAATTCCACTTTTTCGCCGGCACCAAGGAAATTAACAGTTGAATAACTCAAAGCCAAAAAAGTTCCATAATAGCCGCTGTAGCCGGCGGTAAATTGGATATTGTTGCGCTGCAGTTCGGTCACCCGCACTTTTACATCGATTTCAGTTGGATCCTCAGGATTGGGCTGAATTTCCGGATCACCCTCGAGCTCTACTAACCCCAGCTGGTTGATCCGCAGCAGACTGTTTTTAAAATATTCAAAGCTGAAACGATCGCCTTCCCGGATCATCATTTCCCGGCGCATCACCTTCTCTTTGGTATGGGTATTGCCGGTAAACGCCAGCCGGTGAAGATACGCCACTTCGCCTTCATAAATGTTGAAAGTGACATTGACCCTTTTATTTTTGGGATCCAGCCTTTCAATAGGCGTGATTTGGGCGTATAAGTACCCAAAATTGCGATACAATTCTCCTATCTCCTTAACCGCTTCTTCCCGGGCTTTGGTACCGTACACTTCACCGTCCTGTAAGGGAATCAAATTGCGCAGACCCTCTTTGCTGAAAAATTCATTGCCTCGAATTTCAACATCGCCGACAAAATACAAATAGCCTGCATCGACCGGAACGGTGATCTTTTTCATAGTCTGTTTTTTGAAAAAAATTGACCGCTTGGTGATATTCTCAATCCGCGGCTCGCCGATATCCGCTTCCATAAAACCGTGCCGCTTGAGCACATTCTTAAGATTGTCCACATCCTGGGACAGCATGTTCTGTTTATAAGTGTCTTTACCCATCACCCAAGCTAATGGAGTATGTTTCTTATTTTCCTTAAATGCGGTCAGCAGGGTGCTTTTTTTAAGTTTCGGATCTCCCACAAACTCAATTTCGCCGACTTTGACCTTGGGTCCTTCATCGATATTGAATGCTACCACCACTTCATTTTGACCCTGGCGGACGATATCCGTTTCCACTTTCCCGGAAGCCAGGCCTTTTTCCGTCATAAGTTCTTTAATTGTGTTTTCAATCTGCTGAACTTTATAGGGACTGTAATAGGAATAAGGCAGAATATATTCATCCTGTTCCTTTAATTTATCAACAATATCATCCTCTTTTATCCGCTTGCCGGTTTTATATTGGATTTCCTTAATCACCGGATTTTCCTGAAGGCGAATCTGGATGATACGGCCAAATTCTCCCCTCTTTTGTTCCATGCGGATATTGGAGAAAAATCCCGTCGCCCAAAGCACCCGGAAATCCTTACGCAGAAGATCCGGACTGTAGTAATCGCCTGTTTGAGAAGACAGATAATACTGAATGGTCTCTTTCGTTACACGATCATTGCCGATAATCTGTATTTCCTCGATCACTTCCTGACTGAATAGGGATAACGGTAAAAAACAAACCAGA
>CAYRTV010000457.1:0-2229 GCA_964427225.1 uncultured Eubacteriales bacterium | reverse complement strand
GGGATCGGTGGTGCTTTCCAGGAAATCCTCCATCAGGTAGACGGCATTATTTAGATAATAATTATCCATATCCCCGACATAGATGTGGATTTTTCCTTTAAGTTTCGGTCCTAATGCGGCCCAGTCGCGTTCCAGAATATAGCGGAGGTCGTAATTTTCGCGCCAGTATTCAGCTACCTCATGATCGATCTCGCCGGTCATTTTGTCCCAGATAGGCTTGGGATAGCCGTCGTCATCCGCGGGGCTGTACACGGCCTGCCAGACATCCCATTGGCCGCCGGAGCGTCCTTCATCGGCGATCACCAGTTCCTGGTGGTTGGCCTCTTCCAGGGTTTCCCGTACTTCTCCCAGATAGTTTCTGGCGCCGGGGCGGGGAGCGAGGTTCCATTTGGGATTCGCATAATAAGCATTTTCGTGCTCATAAATATTGACGATGGTGTACTGCCTGAAGTCGATGGGATCGGGGCAGAATGACCAGCAGCCGTTGTATTCATCGGGATAAAAGATCTGGGCGGCGAGGACTTCCCAACCGCCGGTGGAGCCGCCGTAAAGGCAGCGGGCCCAGCCTTCGCCGATGCCGCGGTACTGCTCTTCGATGTAGGGAATGAGTTCGTAGGTTATAGCATCGCCGTAAGGGCCGATATTTGCGGAGTTGACCGCATAGGAATCATCATAATACGGGTTAGCATGCTGGATGGTGACGATGATCATGCGGGGAAAATCGGGGCCGGTCCAGGCTTTAAAGAATGTATAGGCCATTTCCTGGTTGAGGATTCTGTAGCCTTCCCGGTCGCTGCGGTCGGTGCTGGATTGTCCTTCTTCCGGAGGCGTGTCCCGGAAAAGGGTCGGCGTGTAGAAGTAGCGGTGATGATGGCCGTGATAGATCATCAGGGGATAGCGGGCTTCCGGGTGTTCGTCAAAGCCTTCCGGCAGCATGATGATGGCTTCCAGGTACATAGGACGGCCCCAGAATTTGGTGAGCCGTTCGCTTTGAATGCGGATATGCTTGATGTATTTGTTGTCTTCTCTTTCGGGAAAATCTTCGATTTTCTGGTCCATGACGAGCTGAATGGTTTCATCTTTAGAAGGGTCGATGGATATCATCTGCGGCGTGCTGAAAAAATTCCCGGGCTTGCGGTTCCATTTCTGGCCCTCACCTTTATCGGGCGGCAGTTTGACGGTATGGCCGTCAGCGCGGTTGAAGGTCTCATACCGGTTGAACAGCGCCTGCACATAATACTCTCCCGCAGGGAGGTCCCCCAGGCTGTCGGCCGGAAAACCGAATACCGTGCCGTCGATAACCGCGGCCTCTCCCGGTGCCAGGCCCTCCACATTGATGCCGAATTTAGGGCCGAACTGAAAGCGGGGTTCATTGTCCTGGTTTTCCGCGAGCATCAGCAGAATCCGCCCGTCCTGGCTTTCCTGTACGAGATCTTCCGTAAAAGAGATCTCAAACCGCAGCGGACTGACGTCTTCGCCGTTGGCTGGGCTGCAAGAAAGACTGAACAAGAACGCTGCCGATAACAGCAGACAAACACACACATTTTTGGTGAAACGTTTTTGATTATGGTTCATTTCATCTCCTTCGGACCGATTATATTCCTTTTGCAGTATAGGGTCACGAAAAAAATTCAAGGGGGTCGTCATGTGGAGGCGACTCCGGTTTATCGTGCGAGGCAGTCTAAGATCCCCATGTCATGCTGCACGGCCTGGGGATGACATGTAGGTTCATTTCGATCATTCAGCTAATCGTTATGTGGGGTTATTTCGTAACCGAATTCGGCAAAATGGCGGTCGAAAGTGAAGGCTGTTCTGAGGCCCGACCGCCGCATGATTTCAAAGTTTAGTTTTGCTGTTAATCCGTCAATTTCCAGGATTCAATCAGACGGACGGCGGCATCCACCATGCGGGTGATGACCCGTTCGCCCCGTTCCCGGGTGGCTTTGTTCGGGTCGCCGAAGGACCAGACTCCGTTGCTGGACAACTCATGGCTGGCCCCGCCTTTGCCGGTGTCGGTGGGGATACCCAAAAACGCGTCAAAAACCACACCCAGCTCCGGATGCTGCGGGATCAGTCCGGCCAGTTCTGCGATTTTCGGGGAATAGGTGATCTCCGGTTTTTGGGCCCGGTCCATATGGACCAGCTCCGGTTTGAGATAGAGCATGATCGAGGTCTCATTGATGCCGGCATGGGTATCAAAGGGCGCTGCTTCCGGTTCCGGTTCGGTGT
>CAYRTV010000456.1:0-2241 GCA_964427225.1 uncultured Eubacteriales bacterium | reverse complement strand
ATTTTTCTTTCTATCCAGATAAAGGACAGATTTTTTTTGATCCGCTGAGAAATGTTTTGCATGTCGGAACGGCTCAAATTCAAAACAGGCTGCATCTGTTTGATTTTTCTAATTTGATGCTGATAGGACTCTTCTTTTGAGGCGATATAATACACGGAATAACAGGGAATGCTGCGGGCAAGAATAGTGCCCGTCCGGTCGTAAATGGTGCCCCGCTGGGGAGGGATGACGTCAAGATTCCGGCTTTGGTTTTGGACCCGCATTTTCAATTCGGAGTGCTGTGCGACCTGAAGCTGTCCCAGACGGAAAATCAGCAGTCCGAACCAAATTACGGATAAAAAAATAACAAAAAAAGTCCGTATGCCGAGCTTTTTCTGGTATTTTTTATTCATGATTCTTTCTATCTCCGCTGGTTTCGACAAAAATCATTTGTTCGCTTTCCGGGAAAACTAAATTGAGTTCGCGCCGTGCGATGGCTTCCACCCTCTCCAGTGACAGCAGCCGGGATTTTTCCGCTTCCAGTTTTTCCACTTCCCGTTCCAAATTCAGGACGCATTCTTCCAAATCTCCAATCGAATACCCCAGGTGTATGGATTCGGCCTGATGCCAAATATAAAAAGTTAAAATCAGCATAGCGGCAAAGACGGCGAATAGCCCCAGCATAACAGTGCGTTTTTTGAACTTTTTTCTAACCATCATAGTGTTTCCGCGGCTCTGAGTTTGGCTGACCGGGACCGGAAATTGCGGGCAATTTCCTTTTTAGAGGGAGTGACCGGTTTTTTGGTTAAAATTTTGAGCTGGCTGGCTTGATTGTCTTTGCCTGAGGCCAGGGCGTTAAAAGCGCGTTTAATGGTACGGTCTTCCAAACTGTGAAAGGAGATAACCACAATTCTGGTCCCGGAAGGCAATATATGCACCATTTTTTCGATAAATTCGGATATATTTTTGAGCTCTTGATTGACTTCGATCCGCAAAGCTTGGAAAACTTTGGCAGCCGGATGGATTCTTCCCTTTTGCGGGCGCCAGCGGCAGACACGCTCCGTCAGTTTCAGTAATTGAGAGGTGGTATTGAATTTTTTCTTTTTTCTCAGGGAAACAATGCGTTCCGCCAGTCGTCTGGCCTGACGCAGTTCTCCGTGTTTCCTGAATAATTCAGCCAGGTGTTTTTCCGAATATTTATTCAGGATTTTTTCGGCGGTGACCTTGTTTCTCTGATCCATGCGCATATCCAGCGGCCCTTCCTGAGAATAACTGAAGCCCCTCTGGGGGTTATCCAACTGGAAAGAAGATAGTCCCAGGTCCATCAGCATGCCGCGTACCGAAGCAAATTCAATATTCAGTTCCGGAATATAGCGGAAATCCGAATGGAAAAGCTCCGCCCGTTCCGAATAGGGGACCAGTTTGGACCGCGCTTCCAAGAGTGCCTTTTCGTCCAGGTCAAACCCAATTATTTCTGCCGGAGGAAACCGTTTTAATATCTCCAGGCTGTGGCCTCCCAGGCCGAAAGTGCAGTCAATATATGTCCCCGGGCGCTCAGGCTTGAGGTATTCAAGGACTTCATCCAGCATGACAGGAGTGTGTTTGTATTCCGTCATTGTTTGTCCTTATTCGGAAGCAGCTCGGCAATCATTTTGAAATCTTCATCCGTAATTGGATTTTGTTCGATTTGTTCATGTACGGATTCTTTACACCAGATCTCAAGATGATCGTTGAGTCCGATAACTTCCACTTCTTCATTCAATTGCGCTTTTTCTTTCATGGGTTGACTGATAAGAATACGTCCCTTAGAATCAATTTCGTAATAGGAGCCTTTCAGATTGACTCGCCGCATAAAATTTCTAATCCGGGGATTGAATTGAAACAGCCCCGCTTGGGTTATGCCGGTCAGCTTCTCCCAAACCGGCATGGGATAGATTTGCACCGATTGATCGGTCAAAGAAGTAATGAAGACTTCTTTGCCGTATTGTTCTTCAATCGCGGCCCGGAATTTTTCCGGGATTTTGATACGCCCGCTCTTATCGAAGCGCGCCGAGTAACTGCCAATTAAATAATTTTTTCCCAATTTATCCCGTTTTGTCCCGTTTTCCTAAAATATAGGCCAGATTTAAGGTGATGTCAAGGAAAAAAGGGGTTAGTCTTTGATTTTTTTATGAATGAATCGAGTTACACACCCGGAACAATGAAAATGAATCCGGGGGTCAGACATGCCCGGCACCCGGCTGCGCCGGGTCCCCCCAAACC
>CAYRTV010000455.1:0-2245 GCA_964427225.1 uncultured Eubacteriales bacterium | reverse complement strand
CAGAAAATAAAACGGCCGTGTACCGGAAAAGATGCCGCTTGAAGGCAGGGGCAATGATCTGCACATCTTCATTATACCGCTCTGCGACCTCTCGAGGGTGTCCGTATTCTCCAATAATCCGGTTAAGAACATGAGGATCGGTTTGCCCCCCCTCTTTTTCCAATTTTTCCAGAATATGACTTCTGATTTCATTTAAAATATCATCCCGACCTTCTTTCACCGAAAGATAATGATCGATCTTGTCAATATAGTCATTAAGATTCTTTTCCATGAGACTCCTCCTTCAGCATTGTATTGAGAATATTGTTTTGTTTTTTCCAAAATGCCACTAATCTTTTTCTGGCCTCCCTTCCCTTGTCGGTTATTTGATAAAATTTTTTGGGCCGGTTCCCCTCCACATTCCATTTACTTTGCACCAGCTTGTTTTTTTCCAGCCGGCGCAGCAGCGGATACAGGGTGCTTTCCTCCACCTCATATGCCATCTTCTTAAAGAACTGAATCATGGCATAGCCGTACATGGGTTTTTCCAAAGCGACAAGGGTTATTATTTGTAAAAAACCCCGGTTCATTTCAGTTATGAACGGGTTTCTTTTTTCATCCATTCAGCGGCCTCCTTTGACAGAACGTCTCACATCATTACACCAAACACTTTACTGTTCTCCATATTAATACTATGTACCATACAGCTTTGTCAAGAAAAAAATATACATATCCGGGTAATTCGCTGCAATACGAATGAATGCGCCGTCTATTGACCTGGGTAGGGATTTCCGCATAGAATCAATCGTGTGTATATCATTTTGGGGGTATTAAAATGAGCAAATCCAAGAATAATTCAGGCCTATGGATTCTTTTCATTTGTTTGACGGTCTGTATTGCAGGGTTTTTCAATGCTGCCGCATCCCAGGAATCGGCTGACGCGATCAAAATCACTATTCTTTATGACAATTATGTTCACACCGAGGGCACCAAAGCCGATTGGGGGTTTTCCTGCCTGATCCAGGGAAAAGAAAAAACCATCCTTTTTGATGCCGGCACCCAGCCTGATATCCTCTGGCACAATATCGAGGCATTAGGTGCGGATATGTCCCAGGTCGATATGATTGTCATCTCACACAATCACAGTGACCATACCGGCGGTTTGCCATCGGTTCTGGAAAAACTCCCTCCGGCAGTTCCGGTATATGCCCCTTCTTCTTATTTGGGGGAGACAGTGGAATCCAAAACCGACCAGATCAAAAGGCAATTGGAGCCGTCTGAGATATGTGAGAATGTTTTTTTGACCGGAGAAATGGGAGATGCCATCAAAGAGCAGGCGTTGATCCTGGAGGGAGAACAGGAAACCGTTCTCATCACCGGCTGTGCTCATCCCGGCATTGTCTCTATAATTGAACAAGCGAAATCCGTAGTGAACAGAAACATTGATTTTGCCTTTGGGGGATTTCATTTAATGTCCACGCCGGACAATCAAGTGCACGGCATCATTGAACAATTTAAGCAATTGGGTGTAACCCGCTGCGGAGCCACCCACTGTACAGGGCCGAAAGCGATCAATCTGTTCAAGGATGCGCATGAAGACAATTACGTTCCCATGGGTGTCGGCCGGATAATCACCATTAAGTAAAGGTACTATTCATGAAAAACAAAATAAACGCACTGCTTCTAATCGGGATCATCGGAACAGCTGTATTCGGGTCTCACTTCAGTGTTCAATACGGGCGTGCTGCATGGGGAAATAAAGATATATGGTGGACTCCTATGTCCATGGCTCTGCCGCTGGGGGACACCTCCCGAAATTTTCGCCTGTTTATCGGCGGCGAGCCGCTCCTGGACCATGTGGAACGTGGCACCCTGACCGCCCGGGATGCAAATGGTCAGGCTTATCAAGTTTCCCCTGACGATATCCGTGTGCGGCTGAATAATTGGCCTGAAGTTAAAGCCGATTTCCTCCACTCCGCCGTCTTCTCGGGTATCCTGCTGGGCATATCCCTCACCTGTCTTATTCTTGGGCTGACAGAATTCATCCGCAGCCGGAAGCAGGCTTAAGAATCACCAGCTGGAGCCTCCGCCGCCGCCTCCGCCGCCTCCGGAAAAACCGCCGGAAGACCCGGACGAGAAACCTGAGCTGGAACTTGCAGGTGTCGCGGCTGAACGGAATGAGCTGAAGGACTGATTGAGACTGCGGGTCAAAAGCACACTGCTGAAAGCGCCGGTGCGGTAAGTCCGGTTCCATGACGGCTGCTCC
>CAYRTV010000454.1:0-2252 GCA_964427225.1 uncultured Eubacteriales bacterium | reverse complement strand
AACCTCTTCAAGAGGAACAGGGATATACTCCGCACTGACTGCGTTCCGTATATTTAAAACAGAGTTTTGTCCGTTGACATAATTTAAAACCTCATAACTAATCAGGCTGCCGCGCTGCATCAGTTGTAAACCTGATAAATCGGCTTTCGGGCCCAGTTGTTTTCTAAGATAGGCACTGCCTAAAGGGCCTTTGAGTTCCGGATTCCGTGCATACACAATTTTATCGGCGGCTTTTTCTTCAGCTGTAAGTGTTATTTCCTGAATACTGCGTCCAAGGCGTTCGCAGATTGCCGCATAGTGGCCTGTTACATTTTTTAGGTAATTTGTTTTATATGCCAGCAAGTTTTCTTCAGTACTTTCAAGATGTTCTTGCAGCTTAGAGCTGGCCGGCTCGATTTCCCGGATAGACTGCAAGGTCTTTTTCTCTCTCAAAAAGCTATACTCTATTATGTTGACAGCTTCTTTATAAGCCTGGTCTAAATTAGTTTGGGACGCTGAATTAAGCCGGTTTATGCCTCTTCCCATATCAGAAGAAATCCGGTTAAGGCCCCGCCATAAGATTTCGCTGGTAAGAGGAAAAGCTTCAGATGCGGATGCGCTGCCGGCAAAAATCGCTGAGGCTGCGGCAATGAAACCGCCGCGTTTCAGGGTGGTTGGATCACATTTGTCCGGATTATCTTGATGGGAGTGATAAAACGCATCCGGCCATACCAGAAAAAACACCATCGGAACACCGATTCCGCTGTCATTGTATATGTATTGGTCGCTGCCGCTTTCAAAAGGAACAATCTCATAACGGAAATTATCCCGGCTTCCGGTTAGAGACACAATAGGGTCAGGGAGATTATAACGAAAATCAAGCCCTTCGGTATTGGTTCGGCCGACATAATCCGCAAAGTTCGCCACCACATCATTCAAGTAATGCGGCAACGAGTCCGGGGTGCGGAGAAAAAAATAGGTGGCGTTGTTCTCATTCAGATACTGTGACACCATATCCATATTGATACCGCAGACCATACGATCGATGATTTCAGGATGAGTGGCGGCAAACGCGGCATTCCCGATATTTTCAGGCACCCAGATAAACCGCAGAGTTCTCCGCAGAGGCGGAATTTCGCCTTTGGCGGTTAATTCCTTTATGGTCCGGGCGATTTCAATAAGGGATGCGCTGCCGCTGGCATTATCATTGGATCCGGCCCGGTTGTGACAGAGGTGTGCCGTCAAGACAATCTCTTCATCTTTAAGATCCGTGCCGGGAATGACCGCAATGACATTTTCATATGCGGAGGCATAAAGCTCTGCCTTTACTTTGGCTTCGACCACAAGTTGGCGGCCGGATGCCAGCATTTGCCGCAATTCTTCTCCGCGGCGGTGGGACACCGTAAATCCGAAAGTCGGTCCGCGGCCGTCCTCGCTTCTATACGGCCGGATAGAGGCGATTTTCACCACATCCGGGTAATCCAGCGGCCGGTCCGAAAGATAAGAAATAACACCCAATGCATTACGCTTAAAAACCGCCTGATTATGGATAGCGCCGGGATGACCATATCCTAATACGACTTTTCCTTTGACATCGACATCTTCGTAGTCCTCATCTCTGGTTCCTGCGCCCACGAAAATTAATTCCGCCCGTGCGTGCGTGTTTTGGCTTTTGGGGCATAGGGAGGCGGGGATTTCCGCAAAACTTGTGATCCGCTCCTTATGCGGTTCCACCAGCCAGAGCTCGCCCATCTCAGCATCCCAGCCCGGACCGGATTGTGACATATAATAAAATTTCTTTCCATCTGCAGGATATGATTCAATATAAACGTCCGAAATTCCAATATCTTTGAGTGTTGCCGCGACATATTCTGCTGCCTCGTGATAGGCACGTGAAGCCGGGTCGCGGCGGAATCGGCTGATATTCCTTATCTGCTCCAGCGCCCTGTCTCCTGAAACATGGGCAATAATGGCATCAACGATTTCAGGCGGCAGCAGGGTATCCTGTGTCTGGCCGCAAACAGGAACAGGCAGAAATGCCGTCATCAAAATCAAGCCCGGTATGAAAAGACAGCCGGGAAGAATCAGTTTTCTCATACATTTCTCCTTTCTTCATTCATTCTTCCCATAATTCACATAAAAGCTCAGGCGGGTCAATAAAAAATTTCAAAAAAAATGTATTGACCAGAATTTTTCTCTTGTGGTATGTTCATTTTTCCTAACCTGGATTATTCACGGGCCGAGATTGCCGCAGACGACGACAATACGTTCAT
>CAYRTV010000453.1:0-2254 GCA_964427225.1 uncultured Eubacteriales bacterium | reverse complement strand
TGGACAACAACTTTCCGGTTACCCCGGACCAGGCCGCCGTATTTAACCACCCCATCGATTTCCGAAATCACGGCTGGGTGTTTTGGCTTGCGGGCTTCAAATAATTCTTCCGCCCGGGGCAGCCCTCCGGTGATATCTTTGGTCCGGGCTTGCTCCCGCGGAATCTTGGCCAGCACATCACCCGCATGGACCTCTCCCTCTTCTTTGATTTCCAGGTTGGCGCCGGCCGGCAGAAAATATTTCCGCAGCGCAACCGGGCGTCCTTTGTCGTCTTTTTTGGTTTTGCTCCGGATACGCAGCTGCGGCTGCATCTTGTCATCTTTGGGATCGGTAATAACCTGAGTGATCAAACCGGTGAATTCATCCTGGATTTCCTCCATGGTGATGCCTAAAACCACGTCGTGAAAATCCACAACTCCGGATTCTTCAGTTATGATATAAGCATTGAAAGGATCCCACTCGGCGAATTCCTGGCGGGACTTCACTTCATCACCGTCCTTAACCATGACTTTTGCTCCATAGGGAACCTGGTAATGCTCAATTTCCCGGCCGCGGTCATCCAACAGAGCTATATTCGCATTCCGGTTGACCACAGTAATATTGCCTTCGCGGCTGGACACATGCTTCAAATTATTAAACTTGATATAGCCATCGTTTTTGGCTTCCAGCTTGGATTTTTCGGCTCCGCCCATGGCGATACCGCCTACATGGAAAGTCCGCATAGTCAACTGGGTTCCCGGTTCGCCGATAGATTGAGCCGCCGTGACTCCGACAGCTTCTCCCAATTCCACTGTGTTTCCAGTCGACATATCCCGGCCGTAGCAAAGCTGGCAGACGCCTTTTTTGGCTTCACAGGTCAACAGCGACCGGATTTTGATCCGCTCGATGCCTAATTCTTCCAGCTGATTGGTAATATTCTCCGTGATCTCCTGATTAATATCCACAATCAACTCATTGGTATCGGGGTGAACAACCTTTTCCAAAGAAATACGTCCGACAACGCGATCGACAAAAGGCTCGATCAATTCGCCGTTTTCAACAATAGCAGACACCATCTCGCCCTTTAAAGTACCGCAGTCATGCTCGTCAATAATCACTTCCTGTGAAACATCCACTAATTTGCGGGTCAAATATCCTGAGTTAGCGGTTTTAAGAGCGGTGTCAGCCAATCCCTTCCGGGCGCCGTGAGTGGAAATAAAGTACTGCAGCACATTCAACCCTTCCCGTAAATTGGAAATGATGGGCGTTTCAATAATTTCTCCGGAGGGCTTACTCATCAGGCCTCTCATTCCGGCCAACTGCCGAATCTGCTGTTTATTTCCCCGGGACCCGGAATCAGCCATGACAAAAAGCGGATTCAGCTCTGTTCCTTCCAAACTCAACGTCCGCATTTCATCAATCATGGCGCCGGACACCTTATCCGTAACCGTTCCCCAGATCTCTACCACCCGGTTGAATCTTTCCCGGGAGGAAATGACTCCTTCCTGGTACAGGTCGTCAATTTTCCGGACTTGCTTCTGGGCTTTTTCAACCAGTCCAACCTTCTCTTTGGGAACAATGAAATCATTGATCCCCAGGGAAAATCCGGCTTTGGTGGCGTAGGAAAAACCGAGTTCTTTAAGCTTATCCAAAACTTCAACCGTCGATCTCCGCCCGGCTTTCAAGTAAGTGAAATAAACCATACTCTGCAGCCCTTTCTTTTTCAAGGTAGAATTAACGAAAGGAACTTCCTCAGGGAAAACACTGTTCAGGATCATCCGTCCGGGAGTGGTTTCAACCAGTTTATTCTCAATATTACTAATCGGGCAATTTAAAACGGCCTGATCGTCATAAAAAGTCGCCAGATTCATAAAATCCCCATTAAACCTGACCTTTATCCGCGCATGGAGGCTGATCTGCCCGGCTTCCAAGGCATGCATAACTTCATCTTCGGAAGCGAAAATCCGCCCCTCGCCTTTTTGATTTTTCTTGTCCAAGGTCAGATAATAACCTCCCAGCACCATATCCTGACTGGGAATGGCCAACGGCCGGCCATGTGCCGGAGAAAGGACATTCCGGCTGGCCAGCATTAAGGTTCTGGCCTCTATTTGGGCTTCCACCGAAAGGGGAACATGCACTGCCATTTGGTCTCCGTCAAAGTCCGCATTAAACGCAGCACAAACCAGCGGATGTATCTGAATGGCCTTTCCTTCCACTAATTTCGGCTGGAATGCCTGAATGCCGAGACGGTGCAGCGTCGGAGCCCGGTTCAACA
>CAYRTV010000452.1:0-2273 GCA_964427225.1 uncultured Eubacteriales bacterium | reverse complement strand
TCGGAAGGCTAAATCTTCCATATCGCGTCAGCCGGACCCGAATGCCGCTCCGCCTGCCTTCCATGTCATTCTGAGGGCTGCACAGCAGTCCGAAGAATCCCAAGGTGCGTCGTCTCTAGAATCGGTTTCCTCTCACTCAGACGAAGCAGATTGAGATCCTTCGCTTCGCTAAGGATGACAGCTGGCTTGAAAGCGGCGATTGGGTTCTCTCCGAAGCCAATGGCGGCGGGCTATTTCCAAATATTGGACAGGCTATAAGAGGGAGCCGGTTTTTTTCTCGACCGCCTGGATTAAAGTATCTCTGGAAATCAGGTCCACTGTTTTTTCGAGGTCATAAGCCATTATCCGATCATGGGTCAAGGTCGGGACCAGCTCCCGGATGATCCGGTAAGCCTCTTTGACCCCGTCTCCCGGTGCCGGCTGGATAAAGTCCAAGCCTTGAGCTGCACACATGAGTTCAATGGCCAGTACATTCCGGACATTCTTTATGATTTCACAGCACTTGAATGCGGCTATGGTCCCCATGCTGACATGATCTTCCTGATTGGCGGAGGTGGGGATGGAATCGACGGAAGCCGGATGGGACAACACTTTATTTTCGGACACCAGGGCTGCGGCCGCGTACTGGGTGATCATGTACCCTGAATTGAGGCCGCCTTCTTCCGTTAAAAAAGGAGGCAGGTTGGATAGGCCCGGATCAACCAGGCGTTCAATCCTTCTTTCGGAAATATCAGCCAGTTCCGATATGGCGATGCCCAGAAAATCCAGAGCGAGTGCAAGGGGCTGACCATGGAAATTGCCGCAGCTTATGCTTTCGCCTGTGTCCGGGAATAACAGAGGATTATCGGTCACGGAATTGATTTCAATCTGCATGACCCGCCGGGAATAGTCCAGGGCATCGCGGGTGGCGCCATGAACTTGAGGAATACAGCGGAGAGAATAGGCATCCTGGATCTTTTCGCACTGTTTGTGACTGACTAAAATGGCGCTGTTTTTAAGCAGGCTTTTAATGTTTTTTGCGACGTCCATTTGACCGGGGTGGGGGCGCAGTTCATGCACCCTTAAGTCAAAGGGCTTATCGGTTCCCCGGAGGGCTTCGATGGAGCAGGCGGATGCGATATCCGCAGTTTTACACAAAATCTCGCAGTCATATACGTTGAGGCATCCCACTGCTGACATCATTTGGGTTCCGTTGATGAGAGCCAGCCCTTCTTTGGCTTCCAGCTCCAGAGGGGCCAAACCCAAATCACGGAAAACATCCGCTGCCGAGCGGACTTTATTGCGGCATTTTACTTTCCCCAGGCAGATTAGGGGCGCAGACATATGTGCAAGAGGAACTAAATCTCCCGAAGCTCCGACACTTCCTTTCTGCGGTACCAGAGGGAGGATATCCTCATTCAGCATAAACAGCAGCCGGTCCAAGGTTTTCCATCGGATTCCGGAATATCCTTTGATCAGAGCATTTATCCGCAGCAGCATCATGGCTCTGACTTGATCATCACTGATGTAGGGACCGGTTCCGGTTGAATGAGACATCAACAGGTTTTTTTGGAGTTCGCGGATATGTTTCTGCGGAATGGTGATCCGGGCGAAATGTCCGAATCCGGTTGTGATGCCGTAGACCACGCGGTCGTTTTCAATAAAATCGTCCACCAAAGCCGCTGCTTGGTCAATCCGTTTCCTGCTGGTTCCGCTGATGGATACTTTTTCCTTATGCCGCGCGACGTTCACTACGTCCAGAATCGTCAATGAAGACCCGTCTATTGTGATCATGGGGATTCTTCCTCCGGAGATTTTTCTTCAAGCAATTTTTTTGCCAGGGCATAATCTTTTTCAGGAACCATCACACTGATTTTTCCCAATCCGTCAGCAGAAAAAGCGTGAACGGACTGCACTACTAATCCCTTCATCATACAGGCGATGCCGTGACTTTCGAGGAAGCTTTTTATTACTTCCGCTTCGACTGGTCCCTGGACGGTTTTAACTTCTTTCAGATTGAAACCGTCTTTTTCATGATTTGTTTTCTTATCGTCCATGCCTCGTCCTTTCTTGAATGAATCGTGAACAGGATGGGTGAATCTTTTTTCATAGCTTTGTATGCAGAGTATTAAAATACATGAGAGCGCTGAAAAGAGCAACTCACCTGGTGCCGGCTAAACGCTTCACTTGCTCATTCGGCGTCTGGCTCTACACGGTTCCATTCCGTCACGGCAATGAATAAGGGCCTTATCCCGCCACCGCGAAAGTGTCAGATTCCGGCATAGGGCTTGTCA
>CAYRTV010000451.1:0-2277 GCA_964427225.1 uncultured Eubacteriales bacterium | reverse complement strand
CTTAAAGATAAAATCATTTTCGGGGGGGAGGAAAGTGCGTGTTTGGTGCTGAAAGACCATCTCCCTGAAAAAGATGGTATTATGGCCGGATTACTAACAGGAGAAATGATCGCGGCAACCGGCAAAAGCCTGTCGCAGTTGGTAAAGGAATTGTACTCCCGGTATGGAACCCGTTACCGGCGGCATGAGAAAATTCCGATCCGTGAAAATATAAAAAATAAGCTGGATCATATCATGAAAAATCCACCCCGGGAATTTGCCGGACGGAAAGTGATCAACATTGAAACCGTTGACGGCATAAAATTTGATTTTGAAGACGATGACTGGATGCTTCTCCGTTTATCAGGGACGATCCCTGCAGTCCGTTGTTATGCAGAGGCGGGAAGCCGGAAGGCTTTGGATAATTTGTTTGAAAGCTGCATGAAATTGCTGGCCCAATGAAAAAAAAAGAGAAAACACCCTCGTTTAAAAAAAGAGTTTTAGTCAGCGGGGCGGCTTTTTTTCTTTTAGTTCTCATCATCGCTTCTTTTTTTGGGGAAAAGGGATTGATGGAGATCTATAAAGCCCGTAAAAAAGAAGAAAGGTTAATTCAGCGGATTGAGTCTCTGGAAAAACGGAGGGCTGAACTGGAAACGGAAATTCAGCAATTGAAAACCAACCCGGAGGCGGTGGAAGAGAAAGCCCGTGATAAACTCTGGATGGTCAAGCCGGATGAAATCGTCATAATCCGCAAAGGCCGGTGAATTCAATTTCAGCCCTTTTGTCACTCCCTGGAAGTTATAAAAAGAAATGCAAAAAGACCGCAATTTTTTTATGAATAGTTCAGGCTAATGGAAAAACTGCTGAAAGGCCTTAATTCCGCTCAGAAAAAAGCCGTGATGCATAAGGAAGGGCCTCTCCTTATTATTGCCGGCGCCGGAACCGGAAAAACCAAAGTCCTCACCAACCGCATAGCCTATCTCATTGCAGCCAAGATTGTGCGCCCGGAAGAAATTCTGGCGGTCACTTTTACCGAAAAAGCAGCCAGCGAAATGGAAGAAAGGGTCGACCAGCTCATTCCTTACAGTTATTCGTTTGTCGAAATATCCACATTCAACTCTTTCGGTGAGCAGGTTTTGCGGAACTACATTCATGAATTGGGATACCCCCTCGATTTTCAGCTGCTGGATGAAGTCGAACAATCGATTTTTTTCCGGGAGCGCCTGTTTCATTTTCCGCTCAAATATTATCGTCCGCTGAGCCAGCCCACCCGCCATATACAGGAAATATTGGTTGCCTTGCGCAGGCTGAAGCAGGAAGATATTTCTCCGGATGAATATATTCATTTTGCCCGCCGGCTTAAAAACGGGGCTATGGATGCGGCGGAATATGAAACCGCAGTTAAGCATCAGGAAATGGCTCTGGTATATAAAACGCATCAAAAGCTGCTGCGAAAGGAAGGGAAAATTGATTTTGAAGACCAGGTGGCCATGGCGGTCACTCTTTTCCGCACACGGCCTTCTCTGCTCCGGGAATATCAGAATAAATACAAATATATTTTAGTGGATGAATTTCAGGACACAAATCACCTTCAGTTTGAAATGCTTAAACTCTTGGCCGCACAACACCGGAATATAACGGTCGTTGGGGATGATGATCAGAGTATATTTCGGTTTCGCGGGGCATCTTTAAGCAATATTTTGGATTTCAGAAAGCTTTATCCGGACACTGAAAGAGTGGTCATCAACCAAAATTACCGCTCCACTCAGGCTGTTTTAGATTCCGCCTATACCTTGATTCAGCACAATAATCCCGACCGGCTGGAAGTGGAAGAGAACATCAATAAATCATTGGAATCCAATCTCAAGTATTCCGGTAAAAGCATTTTTAAACTTCAATTTGATACCCTGTCGCATGAGGCTGACCGGGTGGCGGAAATCATTCAGGAAAAAACCCGGCAGGGCTTCCGGTATGGGGATATTGCAGTTTTAGTCCGCAGAAACGCAGACGCTGATCCGTTTCTAAAGGCGATGAATCTAAAAGAAATTCCTTATCGTTTTTCGGGATCCAGAGGTTTGTATTCTCAGGCGGAAATTAAAATACTGGTTGCTTTCATCAGAGCCGTGACTGATTTTGAAGACAGCAGAAGCCTGTTTCATTTGTCATTATCCTCTGTCTATAAGGTTAATCCCTATGATTTAACTAAAATTTCCAACTAGGCCCACCGGAAAAATCTGTCTCTGCACTCGGTTTTCCGCAGGTTATCCCGGTTGCGGCCAGAGGTGAAGGTTTCTGAGG
>CAYRTV010000450.1:257-2278 GCA_964427225.1 uncultured Eubacteriales bacterium | reverse complement strand
GCATTTCAACCTTCCTTTTTCAAAATGTTGCGATGAATCATGGTTCTTTTTTCCATTCATCCTTGATAATAGTCAATGTTTTCCCGAGTAACAATATCCAGCGGCATCATGATCTTTTTCTGCACCGCTTGGTTGAGCAAAACGTATTTATATAAAGCATGAATACCCTCATACCCCTGCCGTTCCGGCTGCTGGCTGATTAAAAAATCTATCCACCCTTGTTTCAACAGTCCCACATTATTATCCACCAGATCATATCCGATAATATGGATTTTTTCCGGATGAGAATGTTCTTTTAAATATTCAGCGATCTGATGGGTGCTGGCATTGGTTACATAAATGCCGCGCAGGTCGGTTGTTTCTTCAAAAATCTGCTTGAATACTCTAATCCGCTTCCGGTCTTCCCAATTGCCGTCCACTTCATATATCATAGAAGTGATTTTTTCGCACTTGCGGCAATAATGATGGAAACCGCTGACCCTGTCTTCAATGTGATAGTCCTGCGGCAGCATTTTGATAACAGCCGCAGTCCCAGGAACTTCTACCAAAAGTTCCATCAGCCGGCCTGACAAAACACCGCTCTGAAAAGAGTCCTGACCGATATAGGAAATACAATTGGCATTCGGAATAAAAGAATCAAAAAAGACATAGGGCAAATCAGCTGGAATCTCTTTAATAAAAGTGTGAAAAAACCGCAAACCGACCGGTGCAATTAAAAGGCCGTCCAGAGAGGATTTCAGCGCTTCATCGCTGATCCCCTGGAATGATGAATCGGAATATTTATCATAATACAAATACTGGATCCGGATTTTTTGCATGTCCAGAGAGTCCCCGGCACGGGCGATCCCGCGCGCCGGTAATGTCCAGTACTGGCTGTCCTGAGACGGTTTGGGCATCAATACTCCGAAAGTATAATTGCGGGAGAGTTTTAAATTTTTTGCAAACATATTGGGTTTGTAATCCAGTTCTTCCAGTAGCCGGCGCACTTTCTTTTCTGTTTCCGGGGAGACCCGGCCGCGGTTATGCAGGACCCGGTCAACGGTCGCAATAGATACTCTCGCCCTGCGGGCAATTTCTTTTATGGTTGAAATGTGTCACCTCCGGCATTTATATTGGAGATAAGCTCAGTCAGAATATGTGTGTTAACGTTAACACATTTTTTTTATGATTTAATCATCGATAAGTCAAGCAAAAATATGATGTATACTTTTCTTCTTTTGAAAAAATAAATATGGTTCAGGTTATTTTATGTTCCACATAAAATCACAATCTTTTATAATGTGATCAGTTTGGATCTAATCCAGTATGATGTGCATTTACTTTACTTGGAGGGAAAATCATGAAAACGAGTCGTTTGCATACAATTATTATGGTTTGCCTGCTGACCACAATGACAGCTGCTGCACAAGCCGGCCGGCAATCCGGTACTATTCGCGGGCTGGTTATGGATACCAGAGGCTATCCTCTTCCCGGCGTTGCCGTCACCGCTGAAGGCCCGGCCTTGATGGGCACTCAGACTGATGTGACGGATTTGGATGGAACGTTCCGCCTGATCAATCTCCCCCCCGGCACCTACACCATCACTGCGGAATTGGATGGGTTCAACACCGTCCGCCGGGAAGAGGTGGTGGTCCGGGTAGGAATGACCGTGACTCTGAATTTGGAAACAACGCCGGCAACTGTCCAGGAAGAAGTGACGGTGACGGCTTCCGGTCCCACAGTGGATGTCCAGTCTTCCAAAATTTCTCAGGTTGTGACTAAGGATGTCATGGAGAAATTACCTCTCAACCGGGATTTTGTGGATATCTTCAAGCTGGTCCCAGGGGCCGCAGGTACGATTGACACCTATTCCGGGAGTATCCATGGAGCCACATCCACCACCGTCAGCTATGACCTTGATGGCGTCAATGCCAACAGCCCCACTCATGGCGGCCCTCTGGTCTATCCGCATTATGACGCCATGGCGGAAATTGAAATCGTAACCGGCGGTCTGCCGGCGCAGGTCGGAAACACCGGCGGCG
>CAYRTV010000450.1:0-247 GCA_964427225.1 uncultured Eubacteriales bacterium | reverse complement strand
AATGTCGTCACTAAGTCCGGCGGTAATGATTTCAGCGGCAGCACTCAAGTGTATTATACTAATGAAAATCTGACCAACATCCTGGTTTCTGCAGAGCAGCTGGCGGCTGTCGGCCTGGGAACGCCGTCTTCTCCGATTTATGACTGGGATGCGTCCGCTACCTTGGGCGGTCCAATCATGAAAGACAAGATCTGGTTTTTTTTAGATGCGGGATTTCTTGCTAAAGAAGAATATGGAAATTTCAGGC
>CAYRTV010000449.1:0-2283 GCA_964427225.1 uncultured Eubacteriales bacterium | reverse complement strand
GATCCAGATTCTTTTACGGAAATGAAAGTGGAATTCGGGGTTGAGGGATGGAAACTTCCCGGCACTTTATCCATACCGAAAGGAGGCGGCCCCTTTCCAGCAGTGGTACTGGTGCACGGTTCCGGCCCGAATGACCGGGATGAAACCGTTGGAGGCAATAAACCCTTTAAGGACCTGGCCTGGGGATTGGCTTCCCAAAAAATCGCCGTCCTGCGCTATGATAAGCGCACCCGGGTTCACGGCCAGAAAATGATCGAACAAAAAGACAAACCTTTGACTGTCTATGAGGAAACTGTCCAGGATGCTGCTTTGGCGGTTGAACTTCTGCGTAATACGGAAGGAATTGATCCGGAAAAAGTCTTCGTTTTGGGCCACAGCTTAGGCGGAACGCTCATTCCGAGAATTGCCGAAATTGCTCCGAAAGCGGCCGGATTTATCGTCATGGCCGGTGCCGCCCGTCCTCTGGAGGATTTATTCATCGAACAGATAAAATACATTTACTTGCTGGACGGATCCTTGTCCCAGGATGAGGAAGAGGGTATAGAAGAAACCGAAGCCGCCGTCGCCAAAATAAAAGACCTCACTCGTAAACAGGCCGGTGAAGAGGAACGCATTCTCGGGGCCGCTCCGGCTTATTGGTTTGATCTGAAAGGATATGCCCCAGCCGAATCCGCCCGCAGCATCGACCGCCCTTTACTCGTTATGCAGGGCGGCCGGGATTATCAGGTGACCGGGGCGGATTTTGAGAAATGGCAGAAAGCACTCGGGTCTAAAGACAATGCTGTATTCAAGCTATATCCCCCTTTAAATCACCTGTTTATCGCCGGCCAGGGACCCAGCACACCGCAGGAATACCAGCAGCCCGGCCATGTGGACAAAACCGTCATCACCGACATTGCCGCCTGGTTATTCTCTCCGCGCTCTGGCCGGTAAATCTTTATTTTAATCAACAATTTAAGTCGATTTGAAACTTTATTTGCACCCTTAGAATCGCTTTTAGGGCTGGGCTGAAAACAAAAACTCAGGCATTAACGGATATTGCACGTCAAACTGAACCAGTTATCCTGGTTTTGTACCACTCAAAGAAATCACAGCCCGCTACAATAGCCGGGTGGTTCTGGTTCCTGATCTGGAAACATTTGATTAGTCTGGATTATTCATAAAAAAATTGCGATGTTTTTGCACATTCTTTTTTATCTGTGATTAACATGATTTGTATTGAAAGTTCAAATGGAACGTTTTTCAGTTGCACATTTATACTATAATTGCAATTTTTTTACCCTTCAGGCGGGCCGAATCTCCCCACATCTTCCGGCTTGCAGCTCGTCGCAGTGAAGTGACGACCTTGATTGAATGAGGCCTGCGCCGGCATACACATGTCATCCCCAGGCCGCGCCAGCGGCCGTAGGGATCTTGGACTGCTTCTCCGAATTAAGCGTAATCGTCTTCTCATGCATGTGGCGTCTGAGATCCTTCGTCGCTATGCTCCTCAGGACGACAATAAATGAACGTATTGTTGTCGTCTGCGTCAATCTCGGCCCGTGAATAATCCAGGTTGGCATCTTTTTATTTACTTTGCGGATTTATTTATTTATGATAATTACCTAAGGGGAATAAAAAGCCATTTTTTTTTGGGAAGGGGCTGAGCTAATATGGGCGATTCTCTCCATCTGTCTGAAATTCAGGACCAGTATAGAGTAATTGTTGAAAAGTCCTTAAGCGGAATCTATATTTTCGAAGAAGGGCAATTTATCTATGTCAACCGGGCCTGTGAGGAATTGACTGGGTACAGCAAAGATGAACTCTTAAAAAAGAATTACCTTGAACTGATTCATCCTGACGACCGGGCATGGATGCAGGAGCTGACCGATAAGGTTCTAAGGGGTGAGATAAAGAAGATTCATCCGGCACCGGAATTAAGGATCATTCACAAGAATGGAACCGCCTGTTGGGTGAAGCTGATTCCTAACTTAAATAATATTGACGGCAAAGTCAGAATTATAAGTCATATGGTCGATATCGATCCCCAGAAAAAATTGGAAGAAGCCCTTAAAAAAAGCGAACGGACCTTCCGGGAACTGATAGAAAGGGCCAATGACGGCATTGCGATAATACAGGATAAAAAGTTCAAGTATGTGAATAAAAAACTAACGGAGATGCACGGCTATCTCGCTATAGAAATGTGCGGAGACTATTTTTATCATTACATTTCTGAAGCAGAAAAAAGTAAAGTCATAGACCGGAATCAAAGACGCACGAAAGGAGAAGCAGTCCCTGCCATTT
>CAYRTV010000448.1:0-2287 GCA_964427225.1 uncultured Eubacteriales bacterium | reverse complement strand
CCCACCGGGGTTTTATACAGCGGCATATCATTTTCTCTGGCTATCCGGTCCAATAGATGGGTTGTCGCTACAGACCTGGCAATCCCTCCCCGCCACTTTTTATATTCCACCAAATATTCCAAAAGTACGGCTAAAACCAAATCCGCCTCGACGAAACGGCCCCTCTCATCCACAATACCGAAGCGGTCCCCGTCCGCATCAGTCGCCAGGCCCAGATCGCATTTTTTATCTTTGACCAGCTTCTTCAAATCACCCAGATTCTCTTCCGTGCAGGAGGGAGTGATGCCGCCGAAATAAGGATCGACATAGCCGTGTATTTCTTCAACGGGAATATTATTTTCCTCCAAAATTTCATCCAGGTATTCCCGGCTGGTCCCGTACAGCAAATCGACTCCGATGCGGATGCCTGAATTTCTCATCCGGTCAAAATCAAGCTTGCTTTGCAGAAATTGAAGATACTCATGGCGCAAATTGATTTTTTCAATATAGCCGGCCTTAGGATAATAGGGACAAAATCCATACCCATCCTGAAGCAGCTTGATTTCTTTTTCAATTTTATCCGTTTCCCCGGGAAGTGCCGGAGCTCCGGATTCAACATTGAATTTAAGCCCATTGTATTCTGACGGATTAAAGGAAGCTGTGAAATTTATTCCCGCTTGCGCCTGACGGCGGATAATCTGATAGGCCTGTGCCTGCGACGGAGCATCCCTGTCGGTTAAAAAAGCTTGGATACGATTATGAGAAAGAACTTTAGCGGCTTCATTCGCAAAGCGTTCCGAAAGAAATCTCGTATCATAATTGACAATAACCGAAATATTTCGGTCAGAAAATTTTTTTTTTAGATAATTGGCTATCCCCTGAACCACAATCCGGACATTCTGGAAAGTGAACTCCTCTCCCATAACTGCCCGCCATCCCGAAGTGCCAAACTTTATCATAGCTTTCTTGACCAAAAAGTATCATATGTCACAGGGAAAAGCAATGCCTGACACCTTGATTCAATTATCCTTTTTCCGGGTCATAGGAACAAACCTTACTCCTGAAATGCGCTTGATATGTTTTTCGCCGTCTTTTTTTGTGACCACAGCCAAAGTCTGGACGCCCTTAGGATCTCCTAAAGGAAGGACCATGCGTCCACTCTGCTTGAGCTGGCCGAACAACGGGGGCGGCACCTCTGCCGTAGCCGCCGTTATGATGATTCCGTCGTAGGGTGCATGCTCCCGCCAGCCTTTGTATCCGTCTCCGGCTTTAACCTTCACCTCATCATAGCCCAGCTCCTGCAGTCGCTGAGAGGCTTGCCTGGCTAATTCGAGTATGATCTCAATGGAATAAACCTCATCAATGATTTCAGCCAGAACGGCCGCCTGGTAACCGGAGCCGGTTCCGATTTCCAGAACGTTATCTCCTGCTTCAAGGTTCAATAATTCAGTCATCAAGGCCACTATATAGGGTTGAGAAATGGTTTGTTCTCCTCCAATAGGCAAAGGATAATCGCCGTATGCAAATCTGCGCTGCTGCGGAGGAACAAAAAGATGCCGGGGGACAGAACGCATAGCCTTCAAAACCTGAGGATCTTCGATCCCCCGGGCGTCAAGCTGAGTCCGGACCATATTCTCCCTCAGCCGCCGGTACATGTCTTCTTCATTGACCTGTCCGCGAAGACATATCGTCGAATCGCAAAAAATTAAAACCAGTCCTGCTGATAAAATCCCAAAAAAAACTCTTTTGAAAATATTGTCCTTCATATACTTATTTTACTCTTTTCCAATCAAGACCGTCAAAGAATCCCGCCTCGCGGTCCGGGATTGACATCTGATCTGATGGAACGCTTTGAATGCAAGCGGAAAGCTAAAGTCATCCCTGGAAGCACCTGCCATCACCCCTAAAGGTGAAATTGTTAAGCAGAAATATCATCGCAGATTTCCTCCCCCCCGGTGATTGACCCTTTTCCTGATTTAAGAGAGGATATGCACAGCTGAAACAGCATGTTAGGAAGGTCAGGTGAGACATTTATCCGAAAAACACGTCTTTTTATGTATGAAAACAGAGATATTGTTTGACAAAAGAATGGCAAGTTATATATAAAATGAGTAAGTTGGAGGAAACGATTCAGGGTGGTTCATCAAAAAGAAAGGCCATTTATCCGGGTTCTTTTGATCCTATTACAAATGGGCATGTGGATATAATTCAAAGGGGGCTGAATATTTCCGATCAAATTATAGTCGCAGTTTTGGAAAATCCCAAGAAATCACCTCTTTTTTCGACTAAAGAAAGAGTAGATATGATT
>CAYRTV010000447.1:0-2288 GCA_964427225.1 uncultured Eubacteriales bacterium | reverse complement strand
CATAAAAAATCCAGTATTTTCTCTCTTGAAAAAACCCAGCCCTTTTTGGACATCAGCAGCTGTAGAATACGAAACTCTGTTGACGTCAGCTCAACCTTGCGAGACCCGACCAAAACTTCATGCTTATCAGCATCAACAGATAAGATTCCGCCTGCGGACATCATCTGACTGGACGATTTCTCCTGATTCCGCCGCAAAACAGCACGAATACGGGCAACCAGCTCTTTCGGAGAAAACGGTTTAGTGACATAATCATCTGCGCCCAGCTCTAATCCCAGAATCTTATCTGTTTCTTCCCCTTTAGCCGTCAGCATGATAACCGGAATGGAGCTGAGCTCATCCTGTTTTTTTAGATTTTTGCAAATCTCCAACCCATCCGTATCCGGCAGCATGAGATCCAGAACAACCAAGTCGGGACGGGTGCTCCGCAAAGACTCCATAAAAGCTTCCCCGTTTAAAAATTTTGCAGCCTGATAACCGTTTTTTTCCAGATGGATGGACACCAGTTCCAGAATATCGGGCTCATCATCCACAATGGCGATTAATTTTGACATTGTACCGTCCTTTCCCGTTTCGGAACATATCCAACCGCATGCATTATATCGGCAATACGAAATTTATTCAATTATTCAGAAAATGACGCACAGCATCATTTTCATCGTTCTGGGCGTCCTGAACATATGTTTAATTCAAAAAAAAACGGAAAAGGTGAACATGATAAATAAAAAAAAGCGGCCGGGATAATCCCGGCCGCTTTAAAATTTTAATTGCCGCTTGTTATTTATTCAGAGGAACTTTCTTTTTCGGGCGAACCCGCAGTTCCCTCTTCCCCGGACGGGAGCTCCAGGCCGTAGCCCTGCTCTCTATCCGAACGTTTCAGCTGAAAGGCCAGAAAGATGGAAATCACACCAAGGCCGACCAGCATAAGAATGGGAATAGTGTAATCATAGGTCGGAATTTCGCCGGTGGCACGCATGGTTTCAATTCTTTCTCCCACTTCAGCCCGTGACAAACCCTGTGCTAGAAGCTTGTCCCGCATTGCTTGAATGGCTTGGACCACTTTCGGGTTGGTCATATCAAGGACCTGACCGATCCCCCAATAAAAGGCTGACAATCCATAGTTCTGCACCGTAAACATGGTTGCATAAGCCGTTCCCAGCCGGTTTTCCGCCACAATTTTCGCCACAGAAGGCCACATGGCGGCCGGAACCAGCGAAAAGGCAATACCCAAGGCAAACAATCCGGTATAACCCAGAATGGCGCTGTTCAGCAGCGATAGCGTCAAATGAGCATATATGAGCAGCAGAGAGCCGACAATCATGAGTGAAGCCGCTTTTCCTTTTTTATCCACAATTTTACCGAAAATGGGCGTGAATATAATCGTTCCCAAAGGAATCAGCCCGCTGACTTTGGGTCCGTTCTGCAGATAAGCCATAATTCTTTCCCATATGGACATCCCGCTCATATCGGGCATGGAGAATGTCAGTCCAAATTTATTGACTAAAAGATCGGGCGCATACTGAAGGAAAGGAAATACAGCGGAATAGAAAGCGACACACAGCAGGGCGATGTAAATAAACGAACGATTGGTTACCAGTTCGACCAAATCCTTGAATTTGAATTTATCTTCAGGAGAGGCCTTGGCTGTCACTTTCATCTGCTTATCCAGTTTCACGTCAAACATGAGGTAAGCCAGGAAAAGCAGAGTACCGACACCGATCACGGAGGCGGCTGCAAACAAGGCGTTACTGACCCGTCCTGCGGCGATATCAAGTCCGAATGAGATAGCAAAGAAACTTCCCAGCCGTCCCACAACGACATTCAGTCCCATGGCGAAGGCAAGCTCCTTGCCTTTGAACCATTTAACGATAATCCTTTGTATCAAAACACAGGTGGTTTCCAATCCGATACCGAATAAAATTCGCCCGGCTATCATGGAAATCAGCATAGCTTTTTCGCTGCTGCCGAAAACACCTAAGCTTCCCAGGGAGACCGTAAAAGCACCTGCGGTGGCGATAACAGCCAAGACGATTCCGGTTTTGCGGATGCCCCAGCGATCCAAAGCGATACCTCCGACAATGATCATCAAGGCCAAATTAGCCCAGGTGGTGGAACTGATCAGCAAACCGAATTCAGAGCTGGAAAACCCCAGCTGGCTTTCAAAAAGTCCTTTTAACGGCCCCAGTCCGTCTTGGAACCAATAGGTCCCGAACATCAAAATACTGACCATACCGAGAACCGTGAATCGTATTGAGGCCGAGTCCTTAAGTAATTGTTTTGCCTTTTCC
>CAYRTV010000446.1:0-2289 GCA_964427225.1 uncultured Eubacteriales bacterium | reverse complement strand
ATTCTATTGCATTACTTTGAAAAAGACACAAAGTGTGTCTCTCTGGAAAGCGATCCGGCACAGGGACCTTATACTGCTTCGCATATTGACATGTTG
Source organism: uncultured Eubacteriales bacterium (assembly GCA_964427225.1). Lineage (GTDB taxonomy): Bacteria > Acidobacteriota > Aminicenantia > Aminicenantales > Aminicenantaceae > CAYRTV01. The sequence continues at coordinate 2,193 of CAYRTV010000446.1, read as the reverse complement.
GTTCATTTTCATTGTTCGGGTTATGCCATACACTTATTTAATTTATCAGAAAGAGTTATTGTATTCCCTGTATGGCGGCGAGGGCTTATTCCTTTAACAGCGTTTCCAGTTCCTGCTTGAATTCATGAACGTCTTTAAATTCTCTGTACACAGATGCAAACCTGACATATGCCACTTTATCCAAATCTTTAAGATGTTCCATAACATAGCGGCCTATTTCTTCCGCCCGGATTTCTTTTTCCGGCCGGTCCTGAAGCATACTCTCTATTTCAATGACAATATCTTCTAAGGCGGAAACGGGAACCGGCCGTTTTTCACAGGCCTTCAGAAGCCCCCGCAGGAGTTTCTGGGCATCGAAGCTCTGACGGCGCCCATCCTTTTTTACCACCATATAAGGAATTTCCTCAATTCTTTCATAGGTGGTGAACCGCTTAGTGCAAGACAAACATTCGCGCCTGCGACGGATAGTCAATCCGTTTTGGCTTTCCCGGGAGTCGATGACTTTCGTCTCCTCGTGTTGACAGTATGGGCATTTCATGAATTGTTTGTCTCACCGAGACTTTTCACCTGGAAGAGTGAAATCCCTTCTTTCCATAATATAGCATATCCGGTGAGGCAAGTCACTACGAACTGAACCGTGTGGATCACCAAGGTCATGCCGATAGCCAGATTCGGATCAAGGCCATAGAAAGAGGTCAGGCCGACTTTACTGAAATAATGAAATCCACCCACCATTCCGGGAGTTGGAATGGAGGCTCCCACCATAAGCATGAACACGTAAGGGAAGAGAAAGAAAAAAGAAACATCAATATTGTAGGCAAGAAAAAAGATCCAGTAATAAAAAATAATTTCCAGCCAAACGACAAAAGACAAGCCGATGTAAGCCAAAAGGTTTTTCAGGGAATGGAAGAATTTCAGGCCTTGGATAAATTCTTCCACAAGCAAAAGAATTTTTATCGTCCATTTATCCGGCATCGGGCGCAGCAGAAAGTTAATAACGTTCAAGGTTTTGCCGCGGAAAAAATATAAAGACAGAGTCACCAGCATCATGAAGGTTGCAGCTCCCAAGCCCACAAAACCCCAAAAGTAAAGGCGGGAATACATCTGCTGATTGACATGAAATATGGATGCATATAAAGGTTGAGAAATCAGAAACAAACCCAAAAGGATGCACATGGTGAAGATATCAAAAATGCGCTCCACAACAATCGTTCCCAAAACAAATCCCTTGGGCATATCTTCCTTCTTAGCTAAATAGAACGGCCGTACGATTTCTCCCAGCCGGCCGGGAAACAGCATCGAAACCGTAAATCCGAGAGCATTGCCCGCAAAACGGTTATAAAAGGAAATGCCGGTTTTTTCATGCTTCAGGAGCAGGTTCCAGCGCCAGGTGCGGGTTACAAAATGGAGGGGCACCATCACGACTATCAATATTGCGAAAAACACATTCACGTCGGTAAGATAGCGCAGCACCTCATCCCATGATTCCACAGACCGAAAGAAAAAATAAAGCAGCCCCCCGGTGAGAAGAAGAATCAATCCGATGCGAATCCATGCTTTTTTCATAATCGATGAAAAAGTCTAACATCATCATTTTCCCCTGTCAATGGAAAGAAAATATGTCATCCCCAGGCCGCATCAGCATAAATATGTCATCCTGAGGCCTGCGTGAGCAGGCCGTGAGGATCTCAGAGTCCCTCGCCGCAGGAATCGGCTCCGTCTCATCAGGCGAGTCCGCACAAGATCCTCACGTCGCTTCGCTCCTCAGGATAACACTCTCCCCTCAACACTTGAAATTAACGTCAAATTTTAATATTATGTGTCCCACAGAGCTGGGAAGTCGTCCAATGGTAGGACACATGACTCTGGATCATGGAATCGGGGTTCGAATCCCTGCTTCCCAGCCATTCTGATTCCCCTCTTTTCCCCTGGAAATTCCCTTTTTTGGCTTTCAACCGTACTGCCGTAACTTCAGCGCTTTTCAACTCACAATCGAATTTATTCAGGTTAGTTAACAATTAATTCCGATTTCATTATTTAACCTGAACTATTCATAAAAAAATTGCGATATTTTTGTAATTCATTTTTTATCAACGATTAACATGATTTTTATTGAAAGTTCAAATGGAAAGTTTTTCATACTATAATCGCAATTTTTTTACCCTTTGGGCGGGCCGACTCTCACCGCATCTG
>CAYRTV010000445.1:0-2312 GCA_964427225.1 uncultured Eubacteriales bacterium | reverse complement strand
GGCCGTTCCGGTTAGAAGACGCAGAAACTCTGAGGACGTCCTTATTGATCATAAAGGGTTCCAGTTTTTTATAATCCGTGTCATAAACCGGTTTAGCGGTAACGAGGGGCCGGAATTGAGCAAATGAGTAGGGCATTCCACCCAATCCCAGGATGCGGGCTATATCGAAGAGAGGGTCTGATTGAACGGTATGGGGATTTCCTAAAGGAACAGCTGTGAGATTTAAATGAGCAAAAGGATTCTTTTCTTTGAATAATGCATGCAGCAGCCGCTGGGCTCCGCCATTATGCCAGTGGAACGACCGCCGGTTGAATATGTGATCCTCGGGAAATGAACGCACTAAATCCAGAGGGTAATATATGTTTTCACTGAAACGCCGTATAGCCTTGACGATTTTCTCAATATTGCGTTCATCAATTCTCTGATATATTTTTTTAAATTCCGGCGGCAGCTTATCCTGAAAAGCGAAGTGTTTTGTGGGTGCGAAGATTGTGACGACAGTTATGTTATCTGAGGCAAAAGCTTGCTGCATCCGGGCATATTCCCGGCCGGTCATCATCGCTGTGTCTTGTGGCACCTTATTTTGTGCAAATTCCACGCGGGCAAAGATATTACCGGCGGTTCCCGTCAGAAACCAGTACCCGTTTTTCCCGAAAACAACCCGCTCTTCTGTGGGACGCCGGAATCCAAAGACCATAAGCCGGTTAAAAGCAATGGTGACGGTATCCCTCCAGGCGAGTTGATCTTCCAGCAAATCCTCGAACGTCTCCATTTTTTGGCTCAGACCCTGCGCACGTGCTACATCAGCTATGGTTGTCAAGGGCCTTCTTTCCGCCTGGCTCAGAGTTTTGACTTCTCCTTGAATTAAATGAAACAGAGTGGCAATTCCGGGAATGAAGAGAAAGGCGGCATAACCTGCCAGCAAAATCATTTGAATTTTCCGTTTAGCCGGATGTTTTTTCATTTTAAAACCTGAAATAAATAAACGGACTGTAAGATTTAGCAATTACGGCGGCCAGGGAAAACAAAAAAAGCAGCATAAGGCCGGTATTTTCCAGACAGAAAAAAAATACATTTTCCCGGAACACTTCCCATTGACTTCTGAGTTTGTCCCAGCGAATCAGAGAAAAAATGAAGCCGGCGATAAAGACCAGCCCAAACCAGTTATCTATATAATATTCAGGCAGCATATCCGGACGGTAGGGAGTGGGAAAATAAGGATAAAAAAGATGCACTGCAATCGGGGCGGCATTTGAAATGGACTCGATCCGGAAAAATATCCATGCCGGTATGACAACCAATAAAACATAAACATTGCGGACAATCCCGGGGCTCCGATTGAGTAAATTTTCGGTTCGGGGAAAACGTTCCAGAATGAGAAAAGCACCATGAATGAGCCCCCACAATAAAAAGTTCCAGCTTGCTCCATGCCAAACTCCTGTAAGGATAAAGACAATGGCCAAATTGACATATGTCCTTGCTTTTGAGAGCCGGTTTCCTCCGAGCGGAATATAGACATAATCCCGAAACCAGGTTGACAGTGAAATATGCCATCGGCGCCAGAATTCTTTGATGGAGCGAGATGAATACGGCTGATTAAAATTAATTGGAAAATGAAAACCGAAAATCCTCCCTAGGCCCCGGGCCATATTGGAATATCCGGCAAAATCAAAAAATATCTGCAGACTGTATGTTATACAAAAAAACCAGGCCAATGGTGTGCTGATATCTCCATGATTAAGCTCAGCGATATGGTCCGCGGCCCGGGCCATGGTGTCCGCGATAATCACTTTTTTTGCCAGCCCGATGATAAATAATTTAGCCCCGGTGACATAATTTTCCCAAGTGACTGATCTTTTCTGGAGTGCGGCCTCGACAGTTTCATAGCGCACAATTGGACCCGCGATCAGCTGTGGAAACATGGCAATGTACAGGCCCATTGTCAGAGGGTTTTTTTGCACGTTGACTTTTTCGCGGTAAATATCTGCCAGGTATGATATTGCCTGGAATGTGAAAAATGATATGCCGATTGGAAGATGAACGGGAGTATTGCTCAATGGAGAGAGAGCTAATAATTCGAGGACCGCGTTTAAATTATCCACAAGAAAATTGAAATATTTGTAATAGATCAACAGGGAGAGATTTGCGGCGATTCCAAGACCAAGAATAAGCCGGTTTTTCGGTCCAAAACGCCTTAGGAGCAGACCAAAAAAATAATTCAGAAAAATGGAGGCTATAATAATCAATACATAAAAAGCTTCCCCCCAAGTATAGAAGAGAAGACTGGCGAACAGTAAAGCTGTATTTCTAAA
>CAYRTV010000444.1:0-2318 GCA_964427225.1 uncultured Eubacteriales bacterium | reverse complement strand
ATCGTTTTATTTTTGGAAGAGTAAGATTTCCTTGTAACAACATAATTGATATTAGCATCCTTCACACAAGATTTCGTATCATCCGTTGCTCTTTTCAGCCGGACGTTAAGCTTGCTGCTGAGCGGGGGGATATCATTACTTCAGTCCGTGGGCATTGCGCGACGGGCTGTACCCAATGAATATCTGGTTCACGGCATGAGAGATTTGCCCGATCATATAAGAAACGGTGAAAATTTATCCGAAGCTGTGGATAAAGCTAATTTTTTCACTCCGCTGGCATTGGATATGATTCGTATTGGAGAGCAATCTGCCAATTTGGAGGGAATGCTGGGAGAAGTGGCCCGGGTTTATGATGAACGGATTCAGGAGAGAGTTGACCGCATGGTTTCTCTCATCGAACCTGCGATAATCATATTTATGGGATTCATCGTGGCCGGCATGCTGCTGTCCGTGTATCTTCCGATTTTCAATATCATAAGTGTAACGAGATAAGCGAAGCATAACGAGATAGAACATGAATAAAACAAGTGAAAACAAAGACAATATTCAGCGAGAAGAAGAAGACAAAATAAAAAAACTGGCCCAAAGATACCGGGTTCCCTATGTCGATCTCACCGATATCGCTCTGGACCGTGACCTGGTGCAATCGTTTCCGGTCGATTTCCTTCATCGCTCCAATTTCATTCCCCTTAAGGAGGAAAATGGAATTGTCAAGGTAGCAGTGGCCGATCCGTCAGATATATCCATCATTGATTCGATAGAGTCTTTTTTAGGAAAAAAAGTGGAGGTCTATGCTGCCTCCAAACATGCTATCAATGAAGCCTTGCGGCGCAGCGAAACGGCTCTCCAGGTGCTCAAAACCGCCACCGAAGGATATTCGGTTCAGGTCTTGGGCCGGGAAGAACAGGATAAGGAAGAAATTATTTCGGTAGAGAAGCTGGCGGACCAGGACGGTTCCATCATTAAACTGGTGAATTCCATCATTTTTACGGCGGTGCAGAAATGGGCATCGGATATTCATATCGAGTCCCGGGAAGACTCGGTTATGGTCAAATACAGGATTGACGGTGTTCTAAACCGGGCGATGGAGCCGATTGATCAGAGATTCCAATCCCCGATCATCTCCCGTATTAAAGTGATGTCCGACTTGGATATCGCGGAAAGGCGGGTTCCCCAGGACGGGAAATTCCGGCTCAGAATAAAGGATAAAACGATTGATTTCCGGGTCTCCATTATGCCGAGTATATACGGCGAGGACGCTGTTATCCGGATTCTGGACAAGGAGATGATCACCGAGGCCATTTCTGAACTGAATCTGGAAATGCTGGGATTCGCCGATCAGGTGCTCTCAAGGATCATTAAATATATCCGGGTTCCCTACGGCATGCTGCTGGTGACCGGACCCACGGGAAGCGGAAAAACCACCACTCTGTATGCCGCCCTGACTGAAATCAATTCTCCGGAAGATAAAATTGTCACCATTGAGGACCCGGTGGAATATCAGATTCAAGGAATCACACAAATACCGGTCAATGAAAAGAAAGGCCTGACTTTTGCCCGGGGGCTGCGCTCCATTTTACGGCATGATCCCGATAAAATCATGGTCGGTGAAATCAGGGATCCGGAAACCGCTCAAATCGCTATTCAGTCAGCATTAACCGGTCATTTGGTCTTCACAACGGTGCATGCCAATAATGTATTTGATGTGATCAGCCGGTTTTTACATATGGGTGTTGATCCCTACAGTTTCATATCTGCTCTCAATGGAATCCTCGCCCAAAGACTGGTGCGGGTATTATGCCGGCATTGTCGGGAAGAAGTGACGTATCCGGATGAAATTCTGCGTGACGCCGGCCTGGATCCGGATCAATACGGAAGCCATACATTTTATGAAGCGAAGGGCTGTGAGGAGTGTCATTTCAAAGGGTATCAAGGCCGGACCGCTATTGCTGAGTTTCTTGAGCTGTCCGACAGCGTTCGGGAGATGATTTTAAACAAAAAACCGCTTTCAGAAGTCAGGAAACAGGCGCGAGCGGAAGGAATGTATTCTTTGCGGCATTTTGGGTTGGATAAAGTCATTGAAGGGATAACCAGTCTCAAAGAGCTGAACAAGGTGACGTTTGTGGAATGAAGCACTCAAATAAGAAAAAAACTGAATCACTGCAGGAGAAAATATTTGAATTTTTCACCCGAAAGCCATTCTTGCCGCTGGCTTTTCATATATCGGAAGGATATATCTGCGGGATCGCCCTGTCACCCAAAGAAAAGAAAATCAAAGCGGATTTTATCTCCCCGCTTCCTCCGGGAACACTGAGGGC
>CAYRTV010000443.1:0-2320 GCA_964427225.1 uncultured Eubacteriales bacterium | reverse complement strand
AGCAGATGCGGTGAGAGTCGGCCCGCCCGAAGGGTAAAAAAATTGCGATTATAATGTAAATATGAAAATGAAAGATTTTCCATTTGAACTTTCAATTTGAACTTTCAATAAAAATCATGTTATTCATTGAAAAAAAGAAATTGTCAAAATATCGCAATTTATTTATGAATAATTCAGGCTAGATTATAAAGGAAGTTAACTATGCCAGTACCTGAAAAACAACCAAAATCATATAAAAACATCATGTTCTGGATCATCGCCGGAATCATCATTATTGTGCTGTGGAGCTTTCTGCAGACTCCGGGCGCAGCCAAGGAAGAGATCACCTTCAGTCAGTTCCTCAATGATGTCGAAGCGGATAATGTCGCAGAAGTGACCATTACCGGGAATCAAATTGAAGGGACCTATGCAGAGGGAACCCCGTTTGAAACCGTGGCTCCCGGTTCCTATGATGATCTGGTGGGAATCCTCCGGGAACACAATGTCAATATCACAGTAGAAGATGATACCAAGAACCCTTGGTACTCCTATCTTTTCACCTGGTTTCCCATTCTTCTCCTGATTCTGTTCTGGATATTTTTCATGCGGCAGATGCAGGCCGGCGGCAATAAAGCGATGTCATTCGGGAAAAGCCGGGCCAAGCTGTTTACCGGACCCAAAAAAAAGGTCACCTTCAAAGACGTCGCGGGGGTTGAAGAAGCCAAGGAGGAACTGCAGGAAATCATCTCCTTTTTAAAAGCCCCTAAAAAATTTCAGAAGCTGGGCGGGCGCATCCCCAAAGGGGTTTTGCTGGTCGGCTCTCCCGGAACCGGCAAAACTTTGCTGGCCCGGGCCGTTGCGGGTGAGGCCAATGTATCCTTTTTCTCCATCAGCGGGTCCGACTTTGTGGAAATGTTTGTCGGAGTTGGTGCTTCACGCGTACGTGACCTATTCGAACAAGGTAAAAAGCAGGCTCCCTGCTTAATCTTCATCGATGAAATCGATGCGGTGGGACGTCACCGGGGGGCCGGATTAGGCGGAGGCCATGATGAACGGGAACAAACCCTTAATCAACTGCTGGTGGAAATGGATGGATTTGACGCCAATGAAGGCATCATTCTCATCGCCGCCACCAACCGGCCCGATATCCTGGATAATGCCCTGCTGCGGCCCGGAAGATTCGACCGCCGGATTGTTGTTAATATGCCGGATTTCAAAGGACGGGAAGAGATACTGAAGGTGCATGTCCGAAACATTCCTTTGGCAAAGAATGTCAATATTTCCGTTCTGGCCCGGTCCACCCCGGGGTTTTCCGGTGCAGACCTGGCTAATCTGGTCAATGAAGCCGCTCTGCTCGCGGCCCGGTATAATAAAGATAAGGTCGGCATGCATGATCTGGAAGCCTCCAAAGATAAAGTCCTGATGGGAGTGGAAAGAAAGAGCATGATCATCAGCGAGAATGAGAAAAAAAGCACGGCTTACCACGAGGCAGGACATGCATTGGTCGCCGCTTTAATCCCGGACGCCGATCCTCTGCATAAAGTAACCATTATTCCCCGGGGAATGGCGCTGGGATTGACTCAGCAGCTTCCCTTGGATGACCGCTACACCTATTCCCAGGAATATCTGGAGGCCCAGTTATCCGTATTAATGGCCGGCCGGGTGGCGGAAAAACAATTTCTTAATGAACATACCACCGGAGCCGCCAATGATTTTGAAAAGGCGACCGAAATCGCCCGCAAAATGGTCTGTCAGTACGGGATGTCCGATTTGGGCCCGCTTACATTCGGAGAAAGGGATGACATGGTTTTTCTCGGTAAAGAGATGACCAAAGATAAAAACTTCAGCGAAAAAACCGCTGAAAAAATCGATGAAGAGGTCAAAAACATCATCAACCGCAATTTTCAGAGATCGGATAAGCTTTTAAAGGAAAACAGTGAAGTCCTGGTCAAAATCGCCGAAGCGCTGCTGAAGAAGGAAATCTTGAATTCGGACGAAATTGAAGCCCTCATAAACGGAAAAGACCTGACAAAAAGCGAAGCCAAAAAGAGCGGCTCTCAAAAATCCGAAACAGCCGGCAAAGAAAAAAAAACAGGGGCCCCGGTAAAAAAGAAAGCACCTCAGTCTAAAAGAAAGGAACAAGAAAAAGCCCAGTGAGAAAAGAACTCATATTTCAGGTTAATGGCCGAAATCATATGCTCGGCCGGACAACCTGGCTTATGGGTATCATCAATATGACGCCTGATTCTTTTTCGGACGGAGGGCGGTACTCCGACCCTCAATCTGCTGTTGAACAGGGCCTCGCAATGCTGGATGAGGGCGCTGAAATTTTGGATATCGG
>CAYRTV010000442.1:0-2324 GCA_964427225.1 uncultured Eubacteriales bacterium | reverse complement strand
TTGACTTTTTCATCCCGGATAAACTCCGGCTTGAATAAAGCGGGCACTTCCATGGCGGTTAAGGTAACCAATTGAATGATGTGATTTTGGACAATATCCCTGACTGCACCAGCTTGTTCATAAAAACGCGCCCGTGCACCGATACCAATATCTTCTGCAACCGTAATCTGCACTTGAGAAATATATTTCCGGTTCCAGAGAGCTTCAAACATAGTATTGGCAAAACGAAAGATCAATAGATTTTGGACTGTTTCCTTTCCTAAGTAATGATCTATCCGAAAAACTTGAGATTCGTCAAAATAAGAATGGATTTTATTATTCAAATTCTGAGCTGATTTCAGATCACGGCCAAATGGTTTTTCTACGACCAAACGGATCCAGCCGCGGCTTTTGTGCAGATTTCTTTTGCCCAGTTCAGCGACCGCTTTAGGAACGACCGAAGGAGGAAGCGCGAGATACAATACGCGGTTTCCCGGAAGATCATGGTCATTTTCCAATTGTTTAACTGCTTGTTCCAAATTATCATACCCGCCTAAATCGGGGTCGACCGACCGGTAATGCAGGCGCTGGTTGCACCAGTCCCGCATACTCTTGGAATCTGCACCGGACATTTTCAACGCTTTCCTGGTCATTTCCCTGTATTCCTCATTATTGATATCCCTGGTTCCGATTCCTAATATGCGGGGGATATCCTGCAATTTTTTTTCCTCCAGCAAGTGATACAGCGCGGGAAACAGCTTTCGCTGAGCCAAATCTCCAGTGCCGCCTAAAATCACAAAAAGATGAGGCGCGACCTTGTTTTCGTTCATATCACTCCCCTGTTTTGATTTCATGCCCGCCGAATTTATTTCGCAAAACCGCCAGAAATTTATCGGAAAAACGCTGTTCATTCTGGGATTGGAAACGCCGAAACAGAGCTCCGGCGATCACAGGAGCGGATATGCCGGATTCCACAGCTTCCAAAACCGACCACCGGCCTTCTCCGGAATCTTCTACATACGGTTTTATTTTATCGAATTCCGGGTCATCCTCCAGGGCCTCCCCTGCCAGGTCAAGCAGCCAGGACCGCACCACACTGCCGTATCTCCAGACACCGGTGATCTGACTTAGATTTAAATCAAATTCCTGTTTATGCTCCAGGAGTTCAAATCCCTCCGCAAACGCCTGCATCATCCCGTATTCAATGCCGTTATGGACCATTTTCACGAAGTGGCCGCTACCGGTTATTCCCAAATGTCCCCATCCTTTATCCAGACCGGGCGCCAGATCTTCCAGCAGCGGGCGCAGGTAGGACACGGGTTCCGTTTCGCCCCCCACCATCAAGCTGTACCCCTCTTTTAATCCCCAAATGCCGCCGCTGGTTCCGATATCAACGTAATGGATGCCGGATGAACGCAGTTTTTCATTCCGGGTCAATGTATCCTTATAATATGAATTCCCCCCGTCAATAAGAATATCATCCCGCTGCATCCCTGGAACAATTTCGGCAATGGTATCATCAACCGGTTTTCCGGAAGGAATCATCATCCAGATAATCCGGCGGGGTTGAATTTTTTCCAGCATTTCCGGTAAATCCGCCGCGCCCTCGACTCCATACTGTTCCGCCTCTTTTATGGTCTCCATATGCCGGGCATTTCCAACCACCCGGTGTCCCTTTTCTATCCATCTTCGGGCGATATTGCCCCCCATTTTCCCCAGTCCAATGATACCGACGTCCATCAGCGCCCTCCTTCAACCACAGCCGTGATTGTTTCAATGCCTGAAATTCTGTTATCTTTAAGATTGATCCTTAAAACCTTACGGTCCCTTTTTCGCAGGGCTTGGTAATCCCCTGCGGCCTGGGCATAGATCAGCTGACCGAATGTAAAACCGGCTTCCGGGACCTCAGCGTCCTGCGCGGGCTCATCCACCAGCTGCAGAAAAACGCCGTTACCAGGCCCGCCTTTATGCAGCTGTCCTGTAGAATGAAGAAAGCGGGGCCCCCAGCCCGAAGTCACAGCCGCACCGGTGCGTTTCAGCAACGCATTCTTCAGTTCTTCAATCCGGCTTTTTATCTCTGCTCCGTCCGGCAGATAGGCTTGTACGGCGATATAGTTTTCGGTTTCAATGCCAAGAAGCCAGTCTTTGACAGCAGCTGACAGCTGAGGAATATTTTGGGAATTAAATGTATTTCCCAAAGAATGTTCGTTTTTTTCTCCCGACTCCCGCATAGCCTGCCTGGCCAGGTCTTTGGCCAGCTGCACATCCGGTTGATTAAAGGGATGAATATCCATTACCGCGCCGGCTGCAGCAATCCCCATTTCCCAAATAAAAATATCCTGCCC
>CAYRTV010000441.1:0-2326 GCA_964427225.1 uncultured Eubacteriales bacterium | reverse complement strand
AGCATGCTTAATATCCCAAATCAGCTCTCTATCCGCTGCAGGGTGATTAAAATCCGCCAGAGCTCGATCCAGTCGGGCAAAAAAAGCCCCTAGTTCAAACATCAGTTCTCCGGAATGAGGCTGCACATCCGCCAACAGTTTGCCCGGAATATGCGTCACCAGCCTGATAAAGCAGGTTCGCTTTTGACTGTCTTCAACCTCAGCCATCTCCTGCTGGGAAAAGGTTGGAACCAGCCGGGGGCAGCTTTCCGGGGGCAATTGTGCCTGCACATGCCGCATCGCTTTATTCTGCAGATCCATTATATTTCTTTTCTCTTCAGGATTGGCAATCTTCAATACAAACCGGGATTGATTTTTAGCTGTTACCAGGAAGTTTTGGTCCCGTTCTGACGGGAGAGGCAATAATTCCGCTTCCAGTCCGTAGAATTCTTCGACCATCCGGACGGCTTTCCCGCGGCTGAAAGCCGGAGGGGCCGCTGCTGTAGATTTAAATTTATTTTCCTGCATGGAATACTCTTTCTCCATAATAATTTGTCTGCTTTTGCTGCTTTATTATCTTTCTCTTCTCCGGCCAATGCAAATGGGCTGCTTTTGACCCTTAATATAAAATATGTTAACTTTATAGCATATTTTTTAAGTTATCGTTGCTTGCTTTCGCGATTTATCCGCGGTTCGAGTCACCTGGAAGGAAATACAATCAAGCAAAAACAACTTGCAAGGCTTATATCCAGCCTGCCGGGCAGTTCCCAAGAAGAGCCCTGGAATTCCCTTAACATCGATCTCAGTGCGGTTCAATCCAACTACCGCTGCCTCCGTTCTCAACTGCCGGCCGATGCCGTCTTCTTCGCTGTTCTCAAAGCCAATGCTTACGGCCACGGCCTGCGTGAAATCGCACTCACATTGACCCAAGCCGGATGCCGTCATTTCGCGGTCGAGTCCCCTCAGGAAGGAATCCGGCTTCGCAACCAGGGCATCACCTCGGAAATTCTGCTGATGAATCCGATCCCAGAGTGGATGGCGGAGATTTGCGTGCAGCACGGCTTGAGCGTGTCCGTTATCCACCGTTCCATTCTTGCACCGCTTGAAGAAGCAGCCCGGTCCATGGATAAAACCTGCCGCATTCATTTGAATGTCAACGTCGGCCTTCATCGCATGGGCATTCCCCGCAACCGGCTGCTGAAGCTCGCTCAAGAGGCTGACAGCATGCCCCATTTAATCCTGCAGGGCATTTTCGGACAGCCGCGAACTCCCGACACTGCGCCTCAAGCTTATCGCTCACTTAAAGAATGCTATCAAAAATTAGCAAATAAAGGAATTCGCCCCCGCAGCCTCCATTTCGCAAACAGCGCCGCTTTCTTATCCTATCCCGAAACCGCGGCTGAAGGCGCCCGGCTGGGAATTTTGCTCTACGGTGTCCTTCCCATTGAAATTTTCAAACAGAGCAACGTACAAACTCCTCTTAAACCGGCCATGAGCCTGGACACCGAATTGGTTCAAATCCGTGATCTTCCCCGGGGCAGCCGGATCGGATATCATTCGCATAAAAAAACAGATAAAAACATAAAAATCGGAGTTATCCCTCTGGGATATTATCATGGATTGGACCGGAAATTGATTCAAAGCGGATATGTTCTGCTGCATGGTGAGAAGGCCTTTTTCAAAGGAAGTATTTCAATGAATGCCTCAACCATCGACATCACCAGCATACCCGGCGCCGAAATCGGCGACCGGGTTGTTATTCTCGGCCATCTGGGAAAACAAAACATCAATATCAATCAGCTGGCGCTCCAATCGGGCACCATCGCGGCTGAATTAATGATGAGGCTGGGAGGCAACTTGGTCAGGACCTATAGTCTGTCGGAAGGACCTCCTGCTTATGGACTGCATTTGGATAAAGACCATTTTGACGCCAACATCCTTTATCTCCGCAGTGCCAAATCCCTGCCGGACTGGCTCAATATTTTCGACATTATTGACTTTATCCGGAAACAGCTGGGCCCCTACTGTGAATCCAAAGAGACGATCGGTTACGCCATCGGTTACGCGCTCTCCGCCGTGCGTCCGGGTAAAGGATTTGTATTCCTCTGTGCCTCTGGAGAACGCATTATAGGAGTCTCTGTCTGTATTCAAACCGAAACCTATGGATTCATTCCGAAAAATATTCTCCTATATCTTTGCGTCCATCCTGATTACCAGGGAAAAGGATTGGGCCGGGGGCTGCTTCAAGACACCCTGACGGCCGCCGGCGGTGATTTAAAAGTGCATATTCATTCCGGTAATCCCGCCGCCGGATTTTTTGAAAAAATGGGATTTGAAAAGAAATTCC
>CAYRTV010000440.1:0-2334 GCA_964427225.1 uncultured Eubacteriales bacterium | reverse complement strand
CTGATATCGACGATACCCTGCAGCCGTATTCTGTTTTTGTTCCAGCCGGGCTGAACCCTGAACAGCCGGTTCCCTTGTTCGTCACCCTGCACGGGAGCGGGGTGGATGAACGGACTCCCATTCGTTTCATGGTACGTCTGCATGAAATTTACCGTCAGCAGGGGCGCATGGTTCCTATGATCATTATGGCCCCGAAAGCAAGGGATTTATCAGCTTGGTATCAGGGGAGTTCCGGTAAGGCTGTGATTGCTTCCATTGAACATCTTATAAATTTCTATAATATCGACAAGGAAAAAATTATCCTGGACGGATTTTCGATGGGGGGTTACGGGGCCTGGCGCTTGGGCTTTCTTCATCCGGATTTATTCCGGGCATTGATCATCCGTTCGGGCGCGATTGTGCCGCCGCCCCAGGTCGGAGGGCAAAACGTTCTGGATCTTATGCAGGAAAAGACATCTCTGGATATCCTGATTGTGCACGGAGATAAGGATCAAGCCGTGCCGGTGGATCAGGCCCGGCGGGCGGTGGAGCGTTTAAAGAAATTAGGTATGGATTACAAATATATCGAAGTGGATGGAGCCGGACACGGCAATTACGATAAATCCGAGGAGATATTCCGCTGGCTGGTACAGACCCTGGATCTGCAGCTGCAGAGACGCCGTATTCGGAGGTGACAGCGCACTCTCCTTTAGCATCGACACCCACTTGTCATCCTGAATGAAGGCTTCGGAGAAGCCTGAAGGATCTCAAACTGCGGCGCTGAAAGAATCGGAACTGTTCTCATTGGACGAAGCAGCTTGGGATCCTTCGTCGCTTTTCTCCTCAGGATGACTCTTTCAAGGACTCCAGATTCTTCTTGACCAGTTCCAGCTGGCTGCGTATATCCTGCAGGCGTTTTTTCTCTTCTTCCACCACATGAGAGGGAGCTTTTTCAACGAAATTCTTGTTCTCCAATTTGGTTTCGGATTTGGCGGCGTCTTCTTCAAGTTTTTTTAATTGGGAGGTCAGCCGTTTATGCTCTTTCTCCGGATCGACCAGCCCGGTGAGGAAAACCTCTACGTCTTCGACCACCTGAGTCGCGGCGGTGGAGGGCCGGGTCACTTCGTGCGATACCGTTAAACTGGACAGACCGCCCATATTTTGAATCAGTTCCTGCTGGTGCAGCAGCCGCCTCTGCGATGAACCGGATGCTTTTATCAAGGCCTCCAGGTTTTTTTTCGGAGAAATATGATAACGCGCCCTCAGATCACGGACCGCCCGGATCACTTCCCGAGTGATCCGCATGTCGGCCTCGACTTCGTCATCTTCCCAATCCGTTTGCGGCTGCGGCCAGTCCGCTGCAGCCAGAATGTCTGAAACCGGCAGGGAATCACCCAGGCCCCGGCGGGGGCATTGCCGGTTGAGCCGTTCCCAGAGAACTTCGGTGATAAAAGGCACAAAAGGATGCAGCAGGCGGAGGATCTGATCCAAGCCCAGAGCCAAAATGGATCTGGCGGCGGATGCCTTCCCGGTTTTCTGAATCCGGGGTTTAATGAATTCCAAATACCAGTCGCAGAATTCCGACCAGAAAAATTCCCTGGCTGCTCCCAGAGCGCCGGAGGGATTATAAGCATTCAGTTCTTCCGTTACCCTGCGGATAACGCGGGAAAGGCGGGATAAAATCCAGCGGTCCTCAGGGGGCAGCTTTTCGAGCTGCAGGGGCTGGAAGGTGTGTTCTCCCAGATTGATCAGTGCAAAACGGGCGGCATTCCAGAGCTTGGTGCAGAAAGCCCGGCCTACATCGAATCTTTGGCTGATGATTTTGGCTGTGGGAAGCCCGGCCATTGTCCCGAGGACATCGAATTCCTTACCGGTTTCCGGGCAGATGTAGGTGAAAATAGTGTGTCCGTGCTTGGCGCCGGTCAAATCGACCAGTTTTCCGGTGTAGGGAGAAACGGCCTGGACCGGCAGGCGCATATCCTGAGTGCCGGTCTGCATGTCGCTGAGGACATACCGCATGGAATCAGCACCGTAAGTATCAATGATATCTTCCGGGTCAATCCCATTGCCCTTGCTTTTGCTCATCCGTTCGCCTTTGCCGTCCTGAATATTGGCATGGATGAAACAATCGGTGAAAGGCACATCACCCAAAAGATACAGTCCCATAATGAGCATGCGGGCCACCCACAGGGTAATGATATCCCGGCCGGTCACCAGGCAGGAACCCGGATAGTAATAACTCAGGCAATCGGAACCGTTGATGGAAACCAAAGGTTTTTGGCCGGGATCCACGTTCGCGGTTTCCGGATCAGGCCAGCCCAGAGTGCTGAAGGGCCACAGAGCGGATGAGAACCA
>CAYRTV010000439.1:0-2339 GCA_964427225.1 uncultured Eubacteriales bacterium | reverse complement strand
CCACCGAGATCTACACTCTTTCCCTACACGACGCTCTTCCGATCTACATCCAGGCCAATGAGGTCTGCCAGGGCCAAAGGACCCATAGGGTGATTCATTCCCAATTTCATAACCTGGTCGATGTTTTCCACGGTTCCCACCCCTTCCATGAGAGCAAAAACCGCTTCATTGATCATGGGCATTAAAATCCGGTTGGCAATAAAGCCGGGAAAGTCATGTGCTTCCACCGGAACTTTATCCATTTTTATTGCCAGCTTTTCCACCTGATCGTAAGTTTCCTGAGAGGTGGCCATGCCCTTGATCAATTCCACCAGCACCATTAACGGTACCGGGTTCATAAAATGCATCCCCATAAACTTATCCGGCCGGCCGGTCAACGCGGCCAGCCGGGTGATGGATATGGAAGACGTATTGGACGTAATGATAACATCCGGCCGGCAGATTTTATCCAGCTTCTGCAGGACGTCCTTTTTCACCTTTAAATTTTCAAAAGCGGCTTCAACGGCAAAATCAACAGCACTCAGGTCATTAAATTCGGTGGTGAAATTGATCCGGCTGAGAATATCATCTTTGTCTCTATCGATTTTTCCCTTTTCAATCAATTTAGATAAACTTTTATCAATAATTTTTTGGGACCGGCTTAAGATATCATCATTAATATCATGCACAATCAGATCGAAGCCGGATACAGCCGCCACTTGAGCGATTCCCGTCCCCATGGTTCCAGCACCGATTACTCCGAATGTTTTTATTTCCATCTCAAATCTCCTTTCTATGCCATTTCCACAGCCATAGCGATGGCGTCTCCGCCTCCCAAACAAAGGGCGGCGATGCCCTTTTCCATTCCCCGGTGTTTAAGGGCGTACATTAATGTCACCAGAATCCGGGCTCCGGTGGCGCCGATAGGATGCCCCAAGGCTACAGCTCCGCCATGAACATTGACTTTCTCACTGTCCAGGCCGAGTTCTTTTATTAAAACCACCAACTGAGAAGAAAACGCTTCATTGATTTCAAATAGGTCTACATCATCAAGATTCCAACCCACGTCAGCTAAAAGCGTCTCGATCGCTCCTTTGGGGGCATACATCACCATTTCAGGTTCAAGTGCATTTGAAGCTGTGCCAAGAATTCTCGCCATAGGCGTCAATCCCCTGTCGTTAACCACATCCTCCGGAGCCAGCACCACGGCAGCGGCTCCATCATTAATACTAGACGCGTTACCGGCGGTTACAGTCCCATTTTTCTTGAAAACAGGCTTTAATCTGGATATTTTTTCAACCGTGGCATCTTTCCTGGGCCCTTCATCCTGGTCAAAGATAATGGGTTCACCTTTTCTCCGCGGAATCTCTATGGGAACAATTTCATCCTTGAGATATCCTTGTTCAATGGCATGGACGGCTTTCTGATGGCTGCCGGCGGCATATTCATCTTGTTCTCGTCTGGAAGCGCCGAATTTCTCTGCCACCACTTCGCCGGTTATTCCCATGTGCTGGTCATCAAAGGCGCACCAAAGTCCATCATAGATCATGGTGTCTTTTAATTTAAGATCCCCCATTTTCACACCATTGCGGATTCCCCGGGCAAAATGCGGCGTTTGACTCATGCTCTCCATGCCTCCGGCGACAACCAAGCGGTTCTTTTCCAATTGGATGGATTGAGCCCCCAATTCAACAGCTTTTAAAGCCGACCCGCAGACTTTATTGACCGCAAAACTGTTGACGGTCGGAGGAATGCCGCCTTTCACCAGGGCTTGTTTAGCCGGAGCTTGCCCAATGCCGGCGGAAACCACATTGCCCATGATGGCCTCATCGATATCGCTTCCCTCCACTCCCGCCCGGTTCAAAGCTTCCTTGATAACAATTCCACCCAAGTCCGGTGCCGAAAAACCGCTCAAGCTCCCCAAAAATCGCCCTATCGCCGTTCGAACGGCCCCGACGATAAAAACATCCTTCGGTTCACACATGTTTTTAATCCTTTCGCTCAAAGATTGCCCGGATCACTTTAATAATACCGATGCCATCCGTCACGAGACAGGGAACGAGATTTGTTTTACTTTGGAAACAGCGCTGACCCTCTTTGCATTGTCATGTTTGCGGCTCAAGCCGTATCCCTGACTCACGAATAATCTTCAGCCGGGCTTATGTTTTTTTATCATAATTCACTCAACCATGTAAACACCTGAATTTTTAGTTCGAAAATGACAGCTCTGCTGTCAACCTGAGCGAAGCGAAGGATCTCAAGCCGCTTCGTTTAGCCTGACTTATTCATAAAAAAATTGCGATATTTTGACAATTTCTGTTTTTTCAACGATTAACATGATTTTTATTGAAAGTTCAAAT
>CAYRTV010000438.1:0-2342 GCA_964427225.1 uncultured Eubacteriales bacterium | reverse complement strand
GCATACATCAAACTGACCAATAGAGCGGTCTCCTTGGTTATTTCACTCTGCAGGGTTTGGTTGAGATAGAGCTCAGCTGCCAGATGATTGCCTTCGTCCTGGGAACTGCGCGCCATTTCATAAAGAATATAGCCGCTGTCGGGAAAAGAATGATGGGCATCCTGCCAGAAATGGATCTCGTCTTTGTAATTATAAGCGTTCAGGATCACAGCCGGAATGAAGCTGACAGTCAGCAGCAGCCAAATAACCAGGCGCGGTTTTTCTTTCAGCTTTATCAGGAAATAAGATGCGATCCAGATGACACCCAGTGCGGGCACCATCATATACCGGGAATACACCTTAAATTGAAAAACGGATGTAAACACAATCACAAGATGGCCGGCGGTAAAAAATAAAACTAAAGACAAGGGAATCAGCAAAATGCTGCGTTTTCGGGCCAGCCGCAGCAGGAAGATAAACAGTCCGGCCCCCGCCAAGCCCAGTAAAAAATATTTGACCGCCGGTAATCGACTTTCCGGTACAAAAAAATCATAATTCCAGGGAAACATTAAACTTCGGAAATAATACCCAGCTCCGGCGACAGCGGACTGCAGACTTTTCAAAACGCCTCCCTGCAATGTGATTTCAGGATTTTTTATTCCGGCCCCCGCGTTTTTTACAATAAAAAAGGCAGCTGTCAGCAGGACGTTCCCGGCATGATAAAACCAGTTCATTTTTTTTCTCTTGACCGCTTCATAGACGATAAGAACGGGAAAAAGAAACAGAATGGCTTCTTTGCTGAAAAGCCCCAGCAGATAGAAAAAAGAAGAAGCAGCCAGGAAAATATTGTGCCCGCGCCGGATATAGTATTCCAGACACAGCAGTGCCAAAATGCTGAACAACAACAAAAACAGGTCTCCCCTTCCCACGACCCACATGATATTATCCAGATTCAAGGGAAAAAGCGCGAACAGCAGAGTAGCGATTTCCGGAAAATATCCGGCTTGGGTCTGAAGCCGCAAAAATTGATACAATGCCAGTAAGGCCAAGAGATAAATGATCAGGTTAATCCCCCGCATGATACCGGGATGAATGCCCCAGAGTTTCTGCTCCAGCATGAACGACATTAGTGTCAAGGGACGATAATAATTACTCTGCAGGGAAAATTTTTGATAAAAATAACCGATCTCAAAGGCCGCCCCTACCGGCTGGCCGGTGATAAGCGCCAGGTTGTCTTCCAGGAAAATCCGGGAGTCCCAGATCAGTTCCGAATCCAGCTGCCGCCAATACACACCGGCAACCGTGATGACCAAAACCAACAGAAAAACGACCGCTTGTTTCTTCATCCACCCTTCTTTCAGGATATCTCATCTGCGCCAAGTACAGCCTGTAAACAGCCCAGGCTTATTTACCGGAATAGACGTGCAAGAAATCCGTACCTATTTTATTGAATACACAAAGAAAAGTGAAATAATAATATAGGCAGCGGTGCTGTCATTTTCGAACGAAGAGTTCAGGCTGCTAACTGTGCCGTCTGCACATTTCGAATTTTTGTCAAAAAAAAAAGGCAGCGCTGAGAAGCGCTGCCTTTTTACAATCCTTACCTTAATTCGGACTAAATTAAGTCGTGCCTCCGGTCACTTCCATGCTGGCCGTTCTCGGAGCGCGGATCCAGGATCCGCCCCAGCTTACGAGATCGTTCTTGAAGGCTTCCATGTTATTAACAACATACAAGCCGGCATCCGGATTATCGGCCTGTAAGCCCCATCCATCTGAAACGCCATCTCGAGTATAAGACTCGATCAGGAAATCATCCTCAGCGATATCCTCATCCTCAATGCCTCTGCTTCCGGAAATGCCCATACCCAATGCAACCTGGTAATAATTGCCCCAGGAGTCGGTCTGCGGGCAGGTCTTGATGTAAAAGGGAGCCAGCGCATTACGGAAATCACTGCCGATGTCTGCTTCCTGGTCAACACCGTCCCAAGTACCGGTGTCCGTAATGTAGTCAACGGCTCCGGTGGCCATGGTCGTGATGTCCTTCATGGTGGATTTCTGTTTGGCCTTTTGAATCGCGGTAATGGCGTTGGGTACCAGCAGGGCGGCCAGAATCCCTATAATCGCCACAACGATCAAAAGCTCAATCAGTGTGAATCCTTTTCTGTTTTTCATTTTAATTCCTCCTTTTTCCTCTGGCTTGTTTTGGTTGCCGGGAAAAAATATTTTTTGTTTGACATGTTTAATTACTGCAACATTTGTGCCAAGCCAAACATTTTACTATGTTGCTTAATAACAACAACTTACGCTTTCCTGCTTTTAGCATCAATCCCCCAGAGTGACACATTTTGTCACCCTACTGACAT
>CAYRTV010000437.1:0-2351 GCA_964427225.1 uncultured Eubacteriales bacterium | reverse complement strand
CCTTGATTGAATCAATGTCATCCTGAGGCCTGCGCCGGCAGGCCGTGAGGATCTTAGAAGGCGCTTGCACGAGAAGAAGATTATGAATAATTCAGGCTAAGAAAGTAGTCCAGCTCAATGCAGGCGTGGCTTCCTGGTTTTATTATTAAAAAAAGAAGCAGTTTTAGGGGTGAGAGTGGAGGAAAGTGGGAAATCGGGACGGGCGGATTTGAACCGCCGACCCCACGCACCCCAAGCGTGTGCGCTACCAGGCTGCGCCACGTCCCGATAAAGATGGCCATTATTATAGCAGAATTACATATAAATACAATCGGCAAAACGCAAAATGCGAAACGCAAACCGTTAAAACAGAATTTTCTGTCATCCTGAGAATCGAAGCGGAGGATTTCATTCTGCCTCGTTTAGTAAAGAGTGAAGAGTAAAGATAAATTTAGTAAAAAGTCAAAAGTAAAAAATGAAAAGTTATTTTTTAAACTAAAATCAAAAATGACAGCTTTGCTGCTATTTATCCAAGCGGCTGGCGATTTCGGCGAGTTGTTCTTTAACCTGAAACAGCAGTTTTTTGAGCCGGTCGGGATGAACGGGTTCCGCCCCCTTGATCTTGAATTCTCTTTCAATCGTTCGTTTGGCTCCGGCCAGCGTCATCCGGTCTTTATCGAGCAATTCTTTCAGGCGGGCAATAATGTCCAAATCCCGTTTCCGGAAGATCTTTTTTCCTCTGCTTGTGTGACCGGAGTTCAGAAAATACAGCTCACTTTCCCAGATCTCTATCGTTTTTTGGGGAACCTTGGACAGGCGGCTGATTTCAGCAAGTGAATACACCAGTTTTTCTCTTGTTTTATTTGCAGCCATCTCTTAATCGGTCTCCTGTTTTTCTGCCGGCCGGATTCCCTTTTTTTCCTCAGCGTTTTAAATAATTGAATCGACGATCTTTATTAACTTAACCTATTTATGGAAAAATTGCGAATTTACATTAACATGGAACATACCGGTCGTCAATATCCGGAGGGAGACTCGGGGCGGCTTTGGGATTCGTTAAAAATGTGAATTCTGTTATAATTTCAGCATAGTATGCATTCGAACAAGACACATTCTATTGACCAGACCCCTTTAGCCGAACGAATGCGCCCTCAAGGTTTGGACACATTCAAAGGGCAGACCCATTTGATCGGAAAAGGTAAAATCCTCAGCCGGCTGTTGGAATCAAAAAAGCTGGTGTCTTTGATTTTTTGGGGCCCTCCGGGATCCGGCAAAACCACATTAGGGTATCTTTTAGCCAACCTCTTTGATTATCCTTTTCAATTTTTCAGTGCCGTGCTGTCCAGTGTTAAGGAAATAAAAAGGGTTATGGAGCAGGCGGAAAAACATAAACAGCTTTACGGCCAGCCCACCATTATTTTTATAGATGAAATTCACCGGTTTAATAAAGCACAGCAGGCCGCCTTTCTTCCCTATGTGGAAAGAGGGGATGTTCTGCTGTTTGGGTCTACAACTGAAAATCCTTCTTTTGAGGTGATCGCTCCGCTTTTATCCCGGACACGCGTTCTGGAGCTGAAAGCTTTGGATGACGAGATCCTAAAATCCATTGTCAAAAATGCCCTGAAAGATGAAAAAAAAGGGCTGGGAAAGAAAAAGAAAACCATCTCCCAGGAAGCATTGGATACTATCATTCAATACGCTAACGGTGATGCCAGGCGGGCACTCAATTCACTTGAAATTGCAGCGGATTTAACGACAAAAAAACGGATCAGTTTGGAAGATGTACGGGAAGCCCTGCAGCGCCGGGTGCTGCTTTATGATAAAAAAGGCGAGGAGCATTTTAATCTTATATCCGCTTTGCATAAAAGCCTGCGCAATTCGGACCTGGATGCCGCTTTGTACTGGTACGGGCGCATGGTGCATGCCGGAGAAGACCGTCTTTATATTGCCCGCCGAATGGTTCGTTTTGCCGTAGAAGATATCGGGCTGGCGGACCCAAAAGCGCTGCGCATTACCTTGGATGCCAAAGAGACCTATGAATTTTTGGGAACCCCGGAAGGAGAATTGGCCCTGGCCGAAGCTGTGGCTTATCTGGCATCCGCTCCTAAAAGCAACCGGATCTATTCTGCATACAACGCAGTTATGAAGGATGTGGAAGAAGCCCCGTTTGAGCCGGTCCCGCTGCAGATTCGCAATGCTTCCACAAATTGGATGAAAGACGTAGGTTACGGCAAGGATTACCAGTATGCCCATGATTTCCAGGAAGGCACCAGCGTCATGGACACTCTGCCGGAGAGACTGAAGGGGAGAACCTATTACCAGCCGAGTTCATTCGGTTTGGAGAAGGAAATCAAAAAAAGAATGGAGTGGTG
>CAYRTV010000436.1:0-2351 GCA_964427225.1 uncultured Eubacteriales bacterium | reverse complement strand
GGAGAAGCAGTCCAAGCTCCTCACGGCCTGCCGGCGCAGGCCTCAGGATGACATTTTAGGCATTTTCCGGGGTTTTTCTTAGGCAGCTCTTTCATGATAAAATGCGGATCAGGCCTCTTTTACGAAGCGGCAAGTGGTTGAGGCTGCGCCGCATAGAAAGCCTTGAGCAACGGGAGTGAAGCCATGCAGGATAAATACACAGGAGAGCGGCGGGTCAGGATGAAAAAAATAAAAAAAGCCGCAGGAGCCGTACTGCTGGGACTGTTTTGGTCTGTCTTGGTTTTCGCTCAGCCCAAAAACCAGTGGATTGATATCGAGCTGATAGAAACCCCGGATTATACGGCGGTCAGCCGCAGTCAAGCCGGCAATCCGGACTATCCCCCGTCCAATTTATTTGACGCCGACTATGACACCTGCTGGGCGACTGATTCTGAGAGTGAAAACAAGAATCCGCGGATTTTCATCCGTATGCCTGAGGATGCCGTCATTTTGAACATTTATTCGGGATACGGGAAAAGCAGCGGTCTTTATCATAAAAACGCACGGCCCCGGACGGTGAAAATCTCCCTGTGGGGAGGAATAAATCCTGAAGGATATGTTTCCGAAAAAGCTGCCCTTTATAAAGCCCTTAGATATGAGGATGTTCGGATATGTTCCCTGAAAGACGAGAACGGGCTGCAGCATATCCCTCTGGATTTTCCAGAAGATTCATTGAAGAATTTCATGGAGGAGTGCCGCGCACAATTCACTTCGGATTTTAATATGCCCATAGCCGGCAGCGGGCTGATTTTGGAATTGGAGATTACGGATATCATTGAAGGCACCGAATATGATGATATTTGTATATCCGAGATTTTTTTTAACGACCGTTTCATGTCCGGCGACGGCCGGAAATCACCTGAAATCCGTAATGTATACATAAATGAAAAAGAAAACACACTGCTGGCGGAAACCCGCGGCGGGGAGGTCATCACCATATACCGGGATACATCGGCGGTTCTGCAGCTTTTGGAAGTCTCGAAGAATAAAAGATGGGCCACCATCATTTCCATGCCTGCTGAGATTCAGGGAAGAGCGGAGACGACCTATCTTCTGGTTGACTTAATTAACAGGCGGACGGTGAATGAAGAGCTGGCCCAAGCGACCGGGGATTATTTGCCCGGTAATGAAATGTTCCTGGATTGCGACCAGGATAATGGCCTTGTGTTGAGCTATATCTCAGCGGATAAAAAAAATGTTGAGATTGAATTAAAAAAGCCTGATTGATGTCTTCCCATCCATGCCGATGCGGAACATATTCCTAAATAGTCTAACTATCGCGGAGTTTTATCCTGACATGAAGCGTTACAACATCCTTAGGCCGCTTCGATTTTCAGGACGACAATAAATGAACGTATTGTCGTCGTCTGCGGCAATCTCGACCCGTGAATAATTCAGGCTAAATAATCTCTAAATAATCATGGGCGGTTAGGATGCGGACAGACATATAATCGCCGTATGATAACAGGGCTTTGTCTCCTGACACAATGTATCGGGCTTCAAGCGCAATGGCGCATTCAATAAATTTATTGTCATCCGGATCTTCTGCAACCAGATTGAGATCAGGTGTTTTCTTGGTGAATAGGATATGAATCCCTTTAGCGAATAAACCTAACAGTTCCTCCATTTCCGGCTCATTTTGCAGGCTGAGCCTCTGCAGCACTCGGATGTATTCATCGAGAATCGAATCTGAAAGGCAGAAAAGAATTTTGCCGTTTTTCCATAGATCAATGATTTGTTTGGGTTTGCCTCCGAAGAAAGAAGAAATGAAAATATTCGTATCCAGCACCACTCTCATTTGCCGGATTCCCGCACTTCTCTGATCTTTTCGGAAATATCAAGACGTGTGATTCCTTTGGCTTTCAGCTTTTTCCCTATCCGCGACCAGAGGTCGTCAATATAAAGGCTGATATCTCTGTTATGGATGTAATCGTTTATGATTTCGCGCACAACCTGGCTGGCGCTTTTTCCCTCACTGCGTGCGATTTTCTTCAGACTGTCCTTGGTTTCCGATGAAATCCTGATAAGCATTTGATCAGACATTTCGCCTCCGTTTGGTTCATTGTATGTATATAATGTATATCACAAATATATTTATGTCAACATAAATGAATTAAGAATACGCACCATGCCATCTTTAGATTTTTCAATATTTTAAGTCAATCAAGTATGGTGAAGGGAAGAGGAATAATCCCCGATACGGCCAGAACCTATTCTAATTCAGGAAGCATTATTTTACAGTTGACTTTTATTTATATATTTAGAAAAATTTAGACATAACAATAATATCTAGAGGAGCTTTTCCATGTTTA
>CAYRTV010000435.1:0-2361 GCA_964427225.1 uncultured Eubacteriales bacterium | reverse complement strand
AAATTGTTCTCATTGATCCAAAAAGATTGGAGTTTACCCAGTATGAGGGCATGCCTCATCTTTTATGTCCGGTAGTCAAGGATTCCAAAAAAGCCGAACCCATCCTGGTGGACGCCATCGCTAAAATGGATGACCGCTATCATGCTTTAAGTGCGGCCAAAGTCCGCAATATCGATCAATATAATCAGCTTATCAAAAAGCAGCAGGAGGCAGGCAAATCTCCTGATGAAGAAGAGAGGCTGCGGCCGATGCCGCATATTGTAATCGTGATCGATGAATTGGCCGAACTCATGATGGTCGGAGCCCAGGAGATTGAACGTGCCATTGCGCGGCTGGCCCAGCTGGCCCGTGCGGCAGGAATCCATTTAGTCATGGCAACACAGCGGCCCTCAACCGATGTCATCACCGGAACCATTAAAAATAATTTTGCCTGCCGCATTGCCTTCCGGGTCCCCTCAAAAATCGATTCCCGGATTATCATCGATACATCCGGAGCTGAAAAATTGCTGGGGCGGGGGGATATGCTGTTTATGCCCCCTAATTACCCCCGGGTGATTCGTCTCCACAGCTCTTTCATATCCCTTCCCGAAGTGACACGGCTGCTGAAATTCGTCAAAGAGCAGGGCGATCCGGATTATGATGAAAAAATCATCAAAGCCTTGAAGAAACCCGCCGGACAAGTGGAAGAGGATTTCGAAGAAAAAGATGAACTATTCAATAAGGCTGTTGAGCTTATCCTGCTGACCGGGCAGGCATCCGCATCCTACCTGCAAAGGAAACTCAAAGTCGGTTATGCCCGTGCCGCCCGGATAATCGATCAAATGGAGGCGGATGGTATCTTGGGCCCGTCTGAAGGCAGCAAACCTCGAGAAATTCTGATAGATCCCGAGCAATACAAGAAAGACCTGGAAGAAGCTGAATGAATTACGATTCAGCCGGATGCTGCTCGGGTTGAGATATTGTCCTTTTTTTCAGTGTTTCCACTAATTCATATCCTTTTTCAAGCATATGATTTTCAATAAGCTGAAAAAAAGACTCTTCCGTTTCAAAAAAAACCCTGATCTGTGTTCCCTCTTTTGTTTTTCGCTGTAACATATCAATAGTTTTGTCGCCTGCGTACGGCATAAATTGAAAAACATGTCGGCCTCCCCGGAGAAAACGGGATTTTTGTTTTCGCACATGATAAAGCTTGTCATCATGGATATCTGGTTTTATAATTGGACAAAGTGAGTGAAAAAAAAGATTCCGTAGATTTACAGGAGATCATCCGGGAATATCGTCCTCTGGTCAGCTTCAGGGTGAAGAAATCCATTGGATCCTTTACTCCGGACTGGGAAGATATCGTCAATGAAATCATGGTCAACACCATAGAAAAAATAAAATCTGGTGATTTTCGCGGCGATTCATCTATCGGGACCTTTATATATACCATCACCAGCCGCCGTATCGTGGATTTCATTCGGGAAAAAAATAAAGAGCTTAAATATGCACCTTCCCCGGCCCAATTCCCTTCCCCGGATCAACAGATAGAAGATAAAGAACGGGCAAAATTGCTGGCCTCGAAACTGGAAAAATTAAAGCCCAAATATAAAGAAGTCCTTTATCTCTATTTTTATAAAGATTTGACCCGGTCGGAAGTCGCCAAAAGACTGGGCATCCCGCCCCGCAGGGTGAGCGAGCGGGTTAATTATGCCCAAAAATTATTGCGTAAAATGATAGAAAAATGATTTTCCATAATTCCGGCTTTAATACGACTAATGTATATGAAGCTAGAATTAAGGGGCACATGAAATGAATGCAACTGAATTCAAAGAATTAGTAGATGATTATTTGTATGACCGGTTGAGTCCGGGAAAAAAACAGCAATTTGAAGAACACTACTTCACCTGCCGGCGTTGTTTCAAATACCTGCAGGAGCGGCAGGAGTTAATCTTAACGGTAAAAGCTCACGGTGAACAAATCTTTGAGGAACAGGAACGTCCGGAAGTATCCCCTTCCTTCTGGAACCGCATCTCAACGTTTTTATCACCCAAGCAATGGGGAGCGGCCACCGCGGCATCGGCCGTCATCATTTTCATCGCTCTGGTTCTCATTCCTTC
This sequence comes from uncultured Eubacteriales bacterium, assembly GCA_964427225.1. Lineage (GTDB taxonomy): Bacteria > Acidobacteriota > Aminicenantia > Aminicenantales > Aminicenantaceae > CAYRTV01. Next base: position 262 of record CAYRTV010000435.1, on the reverse strand, counting down.
TATTCATAATCCTTCTCCTGAATTTGTCTTGGAGCAGGATACCGTTAGAGGCGATTCCATTTGCGAGGTGGTATCAACCATGACCTGCACTATAATCAAAAGCGCCGTACCGCCAAAATAAAACGGAACATTAAATTTTGTCATCAATATTGAAGGCAGAACACATACCGCCGACACATAAAGCGCGCCGCCCAGGGTAATCCGGGTCGGCAGTAGCGGACTGGAGCGATGGAATGGATAAGCATAGGGGACGTGAGAAATG
>CAYRTV010000434.1:0-2363 GCA_964427225.1 uncultured Eubacteriales bacterium | reverse complement strand
CACACAAATCGATCTTCCTCAGCCTGAAAAATCCGGGGTTTTAAATGCTATGAAAATCCTGAATAGAATTAAAGAGATCTCATTCATTCATTTCGACGAAAAAGATGTTGTCCGTCATCCATTGGTCCAAAGGATCATAAAAGCTTATAACAGGGCGGAAAAAAACTATACATCATGAGCACCTTTTCTCCAAAATCCTTCATGTTTTTTAAAAAGAAAGCCCCGCCGTCCGCCCGCAATGGGAAAAAGAACGGCCCTTCGCCCCCCCCAACCCAGCAACCTGACATCTGGAAAAGGATTATCAAGAATCCCTGGGCGTATGTGTTTCTGTTCGCCGCTGTCATCGCCTATTTAACCTCTTATACGCCTTCCCGCTCACTTCCTGAATTGGAAAAAGGAGAAATCGCACCCGTAAATATTGTCACCCCGGAAAACCTAACTATCGAAGATAAGGAGACGACGGAAAAGCGCCGCCGGGAGACCAGAGAAGCGGTTCAGCCTGTCTATATTTTGGATAACAATGTCTTACTGAATACCGAAGAAAAAATACGGGAATTTTTTAAATCCGGGCGGGATTTGATCCAATCCGGCACAACTGCCGGCCGGGTACAGGGATTTATGGAATCCTCCAATGAAAAATACCAGTTGAATTTGACACAAAACACATTGACTCAACTCATCAAAAATGACTTTTCCTCCCAACTGGAAGAACAATTGGTCAATCTGATTGGAGCGGTGTCTCAGCAAGGCATTCTCTTAACCAAAAATCTTTTTATCCATGGGGAACAGGAGAAAGGATTGGTATTGCTGCAAGGGCCCGGTAATGAAAGATCCATCCGGATTGAAGACATTCTCGATATGGATGAAGCCCGGCAGAAAATATCACAGAAAATAGATGAACTGGACCTAGGCCAAAGACAGGATTCCTTACTGGCATCCCTTGCCCATTCCTTTATCAAAGAAAACATCACCTATAACCCTACGGAAACGGAATTCCGCAAGCGGCAAGCTGAGCTGAGTGTTGAAACCGTTTTCTATTCCATAAAAGAAGGAAAAGTCATTTTGCGAAAAGGTGATGAAGTTACTCCGGAAGCAATCAAGCAGGTCAATGTCATAAACCAAAACCTAAGCAATAAGCCCAGTTGGCTGATGAATTTTTTAGGGTCTTTTTTGCTTTTCAGCATTCTGCTATCAGCGGCGCTGCTTTATTTCAAACACCATCTCAATGAAGATGAACTAAAAAAAATAGTAATGACCGGGGCCACACTTGTTTTCAGCCTGCTGGTTTTTAAAATCGCCATGGTTTTATCGGACCTATTCAGCCAAAATACCAATATCCGGCTTTTAGAATACACCCGCAGTTACAGCTATTCCTTTCCTTTCCAAATCGGCCCGCTGCTGTTTACTTATTTAAGCGGAATCCCGATGGGCCTGGTGCTTATGATTATAAATGCCGTCTTAGTCGGCCATCTTTTCCAGGCTCATTTTTACTTAACCGTTTTTTCCCTGCTGGGAGGAATCGGGGCATTGGCGGGTATTGGTTATTACGGAAAATCACGTAATTCAGTGCTCCAGTCAGCCTTGGTTGTCTTGCTGCCGCTGAATACATTTCTCATTTTGACTTTTCATCTAATCCAGGAGCAATGGGACTCTTTGGAAATTTTCGGCAGCGAAATAATGATGGCGGGATTAGGCGCCGTTTTGAGCGGAGCCATTGCCTTTATTTTGATCCCTCTCTATGAAAGCGTTTTCGGTCTCCTCACCCCAGCCCGGCTGCAGGACCTAACCAACTCCGACCTGCCTATCTTCAGAAGAATGGCCATGGACGCACCCGGTTCTTATCATCATTCCCTTATAGTGGCTTCCCTGGCGGAAAATGCCGCTGATAAAATGAATCTCAATCCCTTGTTAGTGAAAGCCGGAGCAATGTATCATGATATCGGCAAGATTAAACGGCCGGAGTACTTTATAGAAAACCGGGCCCGAAATGCGGACCGGCATAAAACCCTGAAGCCGAGCATGAGCACTCTGGTTATTGTGAATCATGTCAAAGAAGGGGTTGAACAAGCCAACCGTTTGAAACTCCCCAAAAAAATCAAGGAAATTATCGCACAGCATCACGGAGATTCCCTGATTCGTTATTTCTTTGAAAAAGCCAAAGAAGAATACGATCCGGAAATGCATAAAATCGGCGAAGAAAGCTACCGTTACGGGGGACCTAAGCCTAAAAGCAAAGAAGCGGCTCTGGTTATGCTGGCTGATTCTGTGGAAGCCGCATCCCGCAGTCTGAAAAACCCCACCGAAACCAACCTGCGTCACGTGATCAACGATATCTTTAATAATTATCTTTTAGACGGGCAGCT
>CAYRTV010000433.1:0-2365 GCA_964427225.1 uncultured Eubacteriales bacterium | reverse complement strand
AAGTGCTGGACAGCGCCACCGCGGGAACCAAATTCGTGTTTGGACGGTTGGCTTTGCCCCCGGGCGCCACCAATGAAGCGGGTGAGGCATCGCTGGGTTATTTTCTGGCTTTCCAGGCATTGCCGACTGTCATATTTTTCGCCGCACTGGTATCAGCATTGTATTATTTAAAGATCATGCCCACTGTGATTCGAGGATTTTCATTTATTTTTACCCGGTTGATGCGGATAAGCGGTGCGGAATCCCTGTCTGCATCCAGTAATATTTTTGTCGGAGTGGAATCGTCTCTGGTGATTAAGCCGCATCTCAAAGATATGACACGATCTGAATTGACGACGGTCCTGGCCGCTGGAATGGGGACCATCGCTTCCACAGTGTTGGCTCTCTATGTGATGCAGCTGCAGGGCCAGTTGCCGACAATAGCCGGTCACCTCGTTTCCGCCTCTCTCTTGTCCGCTCCCGCGGCGGTGATGATGTCCAAGCTGATTGTACCTGAAAATAAAGCGCCGAAAACCCTGGGCCTGGATGTCAAACCCCATTATGAAAGAGAAGACAATCTCATAGCGGCTATCATCAACGGGGCAAACTCCGGGCTGCGCCTTTTAGGGGGCATTATCACTCTGCTCATCGCTTTTCTGGGGCTTTTGGCGCTTTTAGATTTAATCCTGGGATGGATGGGCGGATACCTCAATCAGCTTCTGGGCATTCAATTTACCTGGTCCATTCAGGCTGTTTTAGGCTATATTTTTTATCCCTTCGCCTTGATTTTGGGGGTCCCCCCGGTTGATGCTCTTGAAATCGCCCGTCTTCTGGGAGAACGCACGGTGGCAACGGAAGTCGTGGCCTACCAGCATCTGGCCGATTATTTGGCAGCCGGAGACTTGATTCACCCCCGGTCCGCGATTATTGCCTCCTATGCTTTATGCGGATTTGCACATATTGCGTCGTTGGCGATTTTTGTGGGCGGATTGGGCGCTTTGGTTCCGGAGCGGATGAAGGATATTTCCCGGCTTGGGCTGAGAGCGCTGTTAGCGGCGACTCTCGCTTGCCTTATCACCGGTGCGGTGGCCGGCGTTTTTTATTTACCGGGCTCGGGTTTTCTCCTGGGTTGATCTGGAGCCGTAGCGAATCCGGCTTGTATTTTTATAAGGGGTTGATAAAATAAACCAAGGTTACGTTTAAGCAAAGGAGAATGGAATGCCTTTTATAAAAAAAATTTTGTGGGCTACGGATTTTTCAGATGAAGCCACTGAAGCTTTGTACTATGCAAAGATGTTTGCGGATGTCTTCCAAGCGGATTTGCTGGCTGTGCATGTTGTCCCCGATTTTTCCCCGGCTCTGTATAATACGGCAATGTCCGTTAAAGGTGAGCTGATCCGCAGGGTGGATGAAATCAAACAGGAAGCTGAAGATAAGCTGAATGAGATCCAAGAGAAAAACAACCTGTCGTTTGCGTCCATTATTAAAGAGGGCAGCGCCTCAAAAAAAATAATTGAAACGGCTGAAGAAGAGAACGCCGATTTGATTGTTATAGGAAAACATGGAATGTCCGCAATCGAGACGTTTTTCATCGGCAGTATCACTACCCGGGTCCTGCACAATTCCCCGGTACCTATGCTGATTACAAAAAAGAAGTCTCCCCAGCACAAAATAGATAAAATTCTTGTACCCACGGATTTCTCCGAACATGAAGAAGTAGAACAGGATTATGCTTTCAGCCTGGCCGAGGGCTTGGAGGCGGAACTGACTTTGCTGAATGTTATGGAGCTGCACAACTACCAATTCTCCGAAGACACTTTAGAGGAAATGATGACCGCGCTGCAGGAAAAACTCAGAAACAGAAAGGAAAGGAAGGATAAGGTGAAAGTTTCCGAATATGTGACCAGAGCCATAGATGCGGCTGACGGGATTGTGGATTATGCTCAGGACAATCATTTTGACTTGGTGGTCATTTCCACTTGCGGGCCCGGCCCGGTGGAACGTTTTTTTCTGGGGAGTACAACGGAAAAGGTTATTTCCCGCAGTCAATCTCCGGTCTTTGCCATTCCTTCCCGTTTTTGTAAAAAGTGAAGGCCCGGAAAAATTTAATTAACTGGATTGCATTTAACCGCGTATTTGCCGGAGACCTCAGTTCGAGCCGCCGGATTTTTAAACATATCGAGTGCGTTGAGGAAATATTCGAGCATTCCGAAGTGGGGATTTGCAATTGGGGTATCGCAAAAGAGCTGGTTCAAAAACTCAAATCGCAAAAAAATCTCGAAAAAGCAGAAAAAGAACTTGACAGTTTGCTTGCAAATGATTATTTCATATTAACTATTGCGGATTCAGATTATCCGGCGTATTTACGGGAAATCTATGATCCTCC
>CAYRTV010000432.1:0-2367 GCA_964427225.1 uncultured Eubacteriales bacterium | reverse complement strand
TGTCATTACCCTATTTTTTCCAAATAGCAATTATTATGAAGCTTTGGATTCCATCTTCTCCATGTATGATTGGAAGGGGATTTATACTTTCCCTTGCGCCGATATCAGGATAAAACATGGTTGACTCTGCGTCCGGTTTGCGATATATCAATAACCGCAACTATCAGGAAAGAAAAGGAGATCCCAATGAGCGAACAAACCCTGGCTATTATTAAGCCTGACGCCGTTAAAAAAAAGGCGGTCGGCAAAATCATTCAGCGCATAGAGGAAGAAGGATTCGAGATCGCGAAAATGAAGATGCTGCATTTAAGCAAGGAAGACGCGGAAGGATTCTATGTCGTCCATAAAGACAAACCATTCTATAACAGTTTGACCGATTTTATGTCCTCCGGGAAAATCGTGGTGATGGCCCTGGAGAAAAACAACGCCATTGAAAACTGGCGCAAGGTCATGGGGGTCACGGACCCGGCCCTGGCCGAACCGGGCACCATCCGGCACTCGTTTGGTTTTTCCATCGAGCGCAATGCGGTCCACGGGTCGGATGCGCCCAAGACCGCGAAATGGGAAATCGATTATTTTTTTAAAAGCGAATAACCTGGGAGCGAAAAGACAATGACAGTTATATTTATCGGCTATCTGCTTTTAACCCTGGGGCTCGGATTATGGCAGTCCCAGCGGACCAAAACACAATCGGATTTTATTCTGGGCAGCTCGTCGCTGCCCGGCTGGATGCTGGCCCTCTCGGAAAGAGCCACCGGGGAATCGGCCTGGCTGCTTTTGGGCCTGACCGGCTTTGTTTACGCCACCGGCCTTTCCGGCATCTGGACATGCCTGGGCTGCCTGCTGGGAATCAGCACAGCCTGGATCGTGCTGGCGCGCAAATTCCGCGCAGAAGCCCATAAATACAACGCCATGACCATGCCGGAATACTTTTCCGCAAAATTCCCGGGAAAGGCCAACACTATCCGGGTTCTGTCCACGGTCATCATCGTCTTCTTTTTTGTCTTTTATGTGGGCGCCCAATTCGCCGGCGCAGGCAAGACCATTTTTCAGACTTTCGGCCTGGACCCCGGATTGGGCATGCTGATCGCCGCCGCAGTTATTCTAATCTACGCCACAATCGGCGGATTCATCAGTGTTGTGGCCGTCGATGCCCTGCAGTCGATTTTGATGATCACTACCCTGATCGTCACGCCCATTATTATGCTGATCATGGTGCTGTCCGGCCCGGTCAGTATTCCTGAGGCGCTCAAGGCGGCCGGCGGAGGACGCATATCCCTGACCGGAGGCTTATCCGGATTCGCGGCGGGGCTGCTGATCTTCAACAACCTGGCCTGGTTTTTCGGCTACCTGGGCGGACTTCCCCAATTAAACGCCCGATTTATGGGGATGAAAGATGACCGCAACGTCAAAATCGGCCGCAATATCGCGGTCGGCTGGACCGCTTTGGCTTACACCGGTGTGGTGATCATCGGTTTGACCGCCGTCGTCTTGTTCGGACCGGACGTGGTTTCCGACCCGGAAATGATCCTGCCGCATATTTTAACCGAACTGTTTCCGCCCTGGCTGGCGGCTATTCTCTTAGCCGGAGCGGTGGCGGCCATGGTTTCCACAGCACAGAGCATGCTGCTGGTGGCCTCGTCTTCCATAAGCCAGGATGTTTATAACGGGATCATCAAAAAAGGACAGGCGGAAGACCGGAAGCTTTTGTTTCTGTCCCGTTCCGCCACCCTGGGGGTGGGCCTTTTAGGCCTGGTGCTGGCCCTGACAACATCCGAACTGATTTACTATATTGTCAGCTATGCCTGGGCGGGCATCGGGTGTTCATTCGCCCCGGCAGTGCTGCTGTCTTTTTACTGGGACCGCTTTAGTTCCAACGGCGTGGTGACAGCCCTGGCGACCGGATTAGTCACCACCATCATCTGGATTGTCACCGGATTGGACGCAGTCGTCACCGCCCGGGCGGTGACGTTTGTCGCCGCCATCACCATGGCCATCATTGTGACATTGCTCACATCGCCGAAAAAAGATCAGCCGTCTGAAGCTGCATAACATCCAAGGGAAGAAATAAAGAGGGAAAAGTTATCTTTTTTAAATCAAAAATTAGAAATCAAAAATCAAAAATAAACCAAAGCCGCGTATTGGAAACTCAGAACCCGGAACTTAGAACTCAAATCTCAAATCTTAAATCTCAAAACCATAAACGAAGCAGATTGCAGGAATAGGGAAGCAGGACTTAAATTGAACGCTAGCAAATCTAGTAATCCAAGCATCACGCGAGAGCAGTACTCCGACTGAATAAGACCGAACAGACCTGGCCGGGCCTAGATGAACCTAGAGGGACTATAAAACGCCACGAACGCAAGG
>CAYRTV010000431.1:0-2371 GCA_964427225.1 uncultured Eubacteriales bacterium | reverse complement strand
ACTGCAGTTACTAAATGATTTCACTTGGCCGCCAGCGTCTATGGTATATCGAGAGTGGCTGATTCCGTCATCACAAGGAATGAATATCATCCCGGAATCGGTGCAGGAGGCCAAGATCTGAGCATCATGCCCGGCACCGCTGGGAAGAGTCATGTGGGAAAGGTCCATTTGGACACAGAGTTCCGTTAATACATTGATTATACTTTGAGAAATATTCACCGGATCGGTGTGGTCTATGGTTTTATACCGGAATTCAAGCCCGCGGCTGTCAGCTGTATTTTCGGCAATGTCCAGCAAACGTTTGGAAATGGCTTCCAATGTGTCCGGAGAAGTGCTGCGGAAATCCAAGGAAAAATCGGCGCGGCCCGGAACGATACTAAAGGATCCGGGATGAATCTGGGCGCGCCCGATTGTGAGCATGCTGCCGTAATGCTCAGCGGCGACAAAATGAGTGCCTTTAAGCGCGAAGTCGGACAGGCCCAGAAAGGCATCATGGCGAAGTTCAAAAGGAGTGGTGCCGGCATGGCTGGGGCTGCCGATAAAAGCGCAGGACCAATAATTTTTTCCGGCGATTTTATCCACAATTCCGATGGCTTTATCTTCGGTTTCCAAAACCGGCCCCTGCTCAATATGGATTTCCAGGAAGGCATGAATATCCGGACGTTTTGTATGCGCCGCCATGATTGAATCAATATCAAATTCGGTGTTTTTCAAGATATCCGCCAGCGACGGACCAAACTGGGTTCTTTCATTTTCGAGAATGTCGCGGTTTAAATTTCCGGTGAAGGCACGGGAACCCAAAAAATCACCCACCAGGTTTCCCTCTTCATCGGTAAAAGAAACCATTTCCAATGGTTTTTTATGGGGTATTTTTTCTTCGTTGATACGGCGCAGGCATTCCAAAGCTGCAATGACCCCGATGGAACCGTCGAATCTTCCTCCGTTGATAACACTGTCGATATGAGAGCCGGCCATGACCACCGGACCGTCTCCTTCCAAGCGGCCGAATAAATTTCCGGCCCCATCTTCTCCGAAGCAGAGGCCGGCACAGGATATTTTTTCTTTCAGCCAATCCCGGGCTTCGCGGTCAGCCCCGCTGAAAGACGGGCGGCTGACACCTCCCTGAGGGGTTTTTCCGATCTCCGACAGCTCCAGCACTTCTTGTTTCAGCCGGTCCATATTGATCTTTATGTCTTTGTCCATGTTCACGCTCGTTCTGAGTCTAAGCTCATTCCACTAAAGCCAGCATGTCTTCCACCGCCAATTCAATTCCGACCATTGCGCTGCGCGCTACGATGGAAAATCCAATGCTGAATTCTTTAATGTCTTCCAGGACGGCGACCGGCAGAATATTGCGGTAGTCCAGTCCATGGCCGGCATGGACTTCCAAGCCCAATCCCGCACCCAGCTCCACCGAACGGGCAATTTCTGCCAGGGCCTTGTCTTGTTCCAAGCCGGGACTTAATTCAGCATATTTACCGGTATTAATTTCAATCAACCGGGCTCCCAAATCTTCGCAGGTTCGGATTTGGCTGGAGTCGGGGTCGACGAAGATACTGACTTCTAAGCCGGCATCTTGCAGTTCCCGGATATGACCTGTAAGGTGTTTCCTATGGGTGATAACGTCCAATCCCCCCTCAGTGGTCAGTTCATTTTCGTTTTCAGGGACCAGCGATATGATATCCGGATTGATATCCAAAGCCAGCGATTTCATCTCCTCCGTGGCCGCCATTTCCACAATAAGTCTGGTCTTGACGGTTTCGCGGAGCAGACGCAGGTCTCTTTCCTTAATGTGCCTGCGGTCACTACGGATATGGCAGACGATCCCTGAAGCACCGCTCTGTTCGGCTAAAAGTGCAGCCAATACCGGATCGGGTTCGTTGCTTTTCCGGGCTTCCCGAAGAGTGGCAAAATGGTCGACATTAACAGCTAATCTCATGGTCATTCCTCCCATATATATAGTAAAGAGTGAAGAGTAAAGAGTAAAGAGAAATCAAAAATAAACCAAAGCCGAATATGTAAACCAGTCTTACCCAGTGTGTTTTGCGGATAAAATGTCTCTTTACTCTTCACTCTTTACCGGCCTGAATTTTTCACAAGCCGCAGGGAATAAACCTGTGGATTTCACTGCGAATGCCCTGCAACCAAGCAATATAATATCTTTACGGCCTTTTGCCGCAAGTCTCTGTATGACAATGTGGAGTAGCTAGCCTGAATTATTCATAAAAAAATTGCGATGTTTTTGCAATTTCTTTTTTATCAGCGATTAACATGATTTTTATTGAAAGTTCAAATGGAACGTTTTTCATTTGAACTTTTATATTATAATCGCAATTTTTTTACCCTTCAAGCGGGCCGAATCTCACCGCAT
>CAYRTV010000430.1:0-2373 GCA_964427225.1 uncultured Eubacteriales bacterium | reverse complement strand
GGCTGTTTACCGGCAGTTATCATTGCCTGGGTTTTCAACTGAATGTATAGTGCAGCAGTAAAAGGAAGCATATGTTTCCTTAACAGGACGCCGTCTAATTTAACGGCATAACAGACCTCAGCAGCAGCGGACTAAGCTTTCTTTTTCAATATTCAGACGGTCAAAGTGAGGTGATATCTCTTCCAGGAAACGCCGCCCGTCTCCAAAATAACCGAATGTCGGACGGACGCCGGGCGCATGGGTTCTCCAAAATTCCTGAAACCGGAGCATACAGAGCTCCCGTAAATATTTGGAAGTCATCGACGCCAGAGCCACTGGAAGATTATATTTTTCACTTTCAACCTGGAACACAACCCGCATGCTTTTCTGATGATGCGAGATATGGTATGCCGCAATTTTTCTACCCTTTTCTTCTTCTTCAATTCCGGCGAAAGGAAACAAAATATTTAACAACCGGAGATAGTCCCGCCGGCCGCCCTGGCGGTCTATAACCACCAGCGGTGTTTCGGTTCCGTATGTATTCCAAATATATTCCAGATGCTGAGACACAAAAACCCAGGCGCAGCCGGATTTAGAGCGCAGTGACCGGGTCATGCGGTTAAACCGGTCGGCATAGATAACGGCTGCTTTCAAACTTGTCAGGTCCACTCGGCTGCGCTGCATATTTCTTTTCAGCTTAGCTGCATCACGGTTGATTTTATGTACAGACTGAGCCAGCGGAAGGTTGGGAGCGCCGTCCCGGCTTTGATACCAAGCTTGAATTCCGGGAAATGACGCTTCATCCAAAATGATTCGTTTAAACAATGCATCCATATTTTTTGGCGCGGCTTCTCCGCTCATCATAAAAGCCAAGACTCCCCTTTCCAGGTGCCGGAGACCCGCAGCGGGATAATACACCTTCTTGGAATCATTAACAGCAATCCGCTTTTTTTTATCGGTGACTTTTTTACAAACGGCGGAACACAGCAATCCCCATAAAGACGGCGGAGAAAGATGCGTGTAATCGTCCCTCGCTAAAGAAAAAACAGCACGGGTGATAACGAGCGGGCCGAAAATCGGACCATATCCGGCTTCATCAATTCCAGCATAAATCATTTTATTATGAAATTTTCAGGCAAGCAGCTCACGGAAAGCTGCGGCCGTGCGTTCCACATCCTCATCTCCGACTTCCTTATTAGTCACCATGCGAATCCCTTGCGGGACCGGCAAAGCCAGTATGCCCTTCTCTTCCAGCCTGGACAAAAAATCCGCTGCGGACATCCGCGGATGGGAAAAACCAAAAATGACAATATCCGTTTCAACATACTCAGGTTTTAAGGATATTTGAGGAAACTGTGCAATCTCTTCCGCCAATTTTTTTGCCAGGCGGTGGTCATCCGCCAGGCGGTCAACCATTTTTTCCAGGGCGACCAGGCCGGCTGCTGCTAAAACGCCGACCTGCCGCATGCCGCCGCCCAAGGCTTTACGCAGACGCCGCCCATAATCAATAAAATCTTTGGGCCCAGCCAATATGGACCCGACTGGTGCGGATAAGCCCTTTGACAAACAGAAAGTGATGGAATCGCCGACAGCGGCGAAATCCGCCACCGGGGTTCCGGATGCCACACTGGCGTTGAAGATCCGTGCCCCGTCCACATGCAGTTTTAATTGATGTGTGTCTGCGATTTTTCTGATTTCAGTCAAATGGCGCAGCGGGACCACCGAGCCTCCCCAGTTATTGTGCGTGTTTTCAACACAAATCAGAGAGGTGCGGGGATGATGAACTGACGGTTTTTTTATCGCTTGTTTTATCTCATCCAAATCCATCGCACCGCGGTAAGAGGAAACTATTCTAGGGTTCACCCGGGAAATAAATGTCATATGGGTGGATTCCATATTATAAATATGAGAGCGGGCTTCCACGATAACCTCATCCAATTCCCGGGTCCAGGCTTTGACCGCGATGGAGTTTCCCATGGTTCCGGTGGGGATAAACAGCGCAGCTTCCTTGTCCATCTTATCCGCGGCCAGTTTCTCCAAATCACGCACGGTGGGATCATCTCCTAACACATCATCCCCCACCACGGCTTCCGCCATAGCACGGCGCATTTCATCCGTCGGTTTGGTAACGGTATCACTGCGGAAATCGGATATTCTCATACTCCACTCCTTTATGTTTTTTTGTGACCGCGGCTTCCATTCACATCGGCTTCAGACAAATGCAATGATAGTCATTATAAGGAAAAGACGGCAAATGGTAAACCGCCCCGTGCCTTTCAACGGGAAACTTTTCTGCGGTTTACTTTGTTAATAAACTATGGTATAGATAACTCTGGTTTTTTAGTCCGGATAGGACCGTATCTTCCTATAGATACGCCGGGTATTTGAATATGA
>CAYRTV010000429.1:0-2376 GCA_964427225.1 uncultured Eubacteriales bacterium | reverse complement strand
CAGGTGATTTATGAAAATCTCCCGGTAGAAGGATATAAAAAAACAGACATATATTTTCTCAGCTCAATCGTTTTTAAAATCTAACTCATCCGCGGCCCATGCCGGATGTGTGTATGCCGTTTCATTGATTCCAGCCCGCAAATGTGCGACCATAAAAACATGAGGTTCGGATAATTTCCCGGCTTGGGAGGAGATAATGAAAGTGATTTTAGGATCCGATCATGCGGGATATGATTTAAAAGACAAAATAAAAAAATATTTCGAGAATAAACAGATCGAATATGAGGATATGGGTACCCATTCCAATGAACCGGTGGATTATCCGGATTATGCCGTTAAGGCGGGGGAAAAAGTCGCCGCCAATCAAGACAAAGACTTCCTGGGCGTGCTGATTTGCGGTACCGGAACCGGTATGACTATTGCAGCCAACAAAGTGAAAGGAATCCGGGCTGCCGCCGCGTACGATGCCTATTCGGCTGAAATGGCACGCAATGATAATGATACCAATGTTTTGGGGCTTCGAGGCCGCAAATTTCCTTTTGAGAAGGTCAAAGAAATTTTGGATATTTGGCTTGAAACTCCATACAGTGCTGAAGAACGGCATAGCCGGCGTATTCAAAAAATCGCCCGGTATGAAGAATCCCATGGATAAAGTAATCGTTCCGTCTATTATTGCCGAAACTCAGGAGCAGCTGGACAAAATTCTTGATATTCTAGAGCCCCATAAAGGGCTTGTTCAGCTGGATGTTATGGACGGGCATTTTGTGGAGAATCATTCCCTTGATTTTGATTTTGCTTTAGAAACGGACCGCATCCGCTGCGAGGCTCAACTGATGGTGCGGAATCCGCAGATTTGGCTGGAAGGGCATAATGATAAAGTTGAAACGGTCATTGTTCACTATGAAACACTGTCGAATCCTGAACATACTTTACACTATATCCAAAGCCTCGGAAAACGTCCCGGCCTGGCCATTAATCCGGAAACATCCCCGGAAATAATCCGGCCGTATTTGGATATCGTCAGCCGGGTTTTGGTTATGACAGTTCATCCCGGATCATATGGGGCGGAGTTTCTGCCGGATATGCTGGATAAGGTTAAGACGCTGCGCTCATGGCGGCCGGACTTGGATTTAGAAGTGGATGGAGGCATTGATTCCAAGACCATAAAAAAAGCAGACCAAGCGGGAGCCAATCTGTTCGTATCAGGCTCTTATCTGGTCCAGCCGGGGCAGTTTCGACAGCGCTTAAAGACATTAAAAAAATTAATAGGAATACACGATGAATAAGGAATTAACATGAAACAATTGAACGATACGAACAGCGGCCGCTACCGTTTTTACTTAGGCCGGTATGAAAAACAAACGAATGATATTCTGGAAAACTGGAAGGAAATCCATTTTTTAGAACGCTTATGGAAGAAAGCCTGGAGCTTGTGGTTTGAGGAAAAAAAAACCGAAATAACCAACCGGCTGGGGTGGCTGAGGCTGCCTCAATCGATGCCGCAGAAACGGAATGAATTGATACAATTTGCCGAAACCGTGCGGAATGACGGAATAACAAGGATTGTTCTTTTAGGGATGGGAGGTTCCAGCTTGGCACCGGAGGTGTTTCAGTCGACCTTCAACAATGCCCGCGGTTATCCGGAGTTATCCGTTCTGGATTCAACCCATCCGGAATCCGTCCTGGAATTAGACGGGACTCTGGATTATCCGCATACATTCTTCCTTGTTTCCAGCAAGTCCGGAACTACATTGGAAACCCGGTGTTTTTATCAATACTTTTGGCAAAAATGTCAACATTTATGCACCGAACCCGGAGATCACTTTGCAGCGGTTACCGACGCCGGCAGCCCGCTGGAGGCTATAAGCCGAAAGGATCAATTTCGCGGAATCTTTCTGCCTCCGGAAGATGTAGGCGGACGTTACTCCGCTTTCACTGAGTTCGGTCTTATTCCGGCAGCCTTGATTGGACTTGATTTGAATAAGCTCCTGCAGGAAGGGCAGGAGGCGGCTGATGCCCATATCCCGGATGCTGATCCGGCTTTTGCGCCGGGCCTGGTTCTGGGCGCATTACTGGGAGCCGCCGCCGACACGTGCAATAAGATCACGATTTGGGCATCGCCCTCGCTGAGGCATTTTCCCGATTGGATGGAGCAGCTGATTGCAGAAAGCACCGGAAAGAATGGTAAGGGGCTGATCCCAGTGGTCAATGAACCGCTCCTGGATGCGGATCAATACAGCCGGGACAGATTATTCGTTTTTTTTGATGACAAAAGGGACCGAAGTAAAGATCAGCTGGACTTAATGAGAGCATTGGTTGAAGCCGGCCATCCGGTTGTTCATATAGTGATCGAAGATGAGTATCAAGTCGGGCAGG
>CAYRTV010000428.1:0-2388 GCA_964427225.1 uncultured Eubacteriales bacterium | reverse complement strand
GTACGGTGAGTGTATGAAAAGAGTATTCCCCGATTTGCTGCGTTTCCGTATAAAACGGGTTATTTTCGTACTGGATTTTATAATAGATTTCTCCCTTGATCAGATTCGGGAGCAGACCATAGTCAAAAAACTCACGATGGCTGCTGGAAGCTAAACGGCCGTCCAGATATAAATTGACATCATTGCTGATGGTTGAGCTGATCCACATCACCATATTGTCCGGCGGAATAGTCAGGCTTATTTGTTCCTCCTGCTGGAGAAAAATAAAATCCTCCATAACACGGCGTGCGAAACGGGCATGAGATTCCGCTTCCTCGGTGATTTTTTGCGTAAATACACTGGCAAAAAAATCTCTGGCGGAAAATGTAAAAATCAGCAAGGGAAGAAGAGATATGACTATCAGGGATATATAAACCCGGTTTGAAAAGGACCAAAAGGGATTTTTTAACCGTCCCGGACGAAATATCAACAGATAGATGAGGATAGTTATGGAAATAAATGCACTGTAAAGAAAAAACAGCTTCATGAATTCAACCGACAAATCAATAAACGATTTTTGGGGAATGAATAGAGCGTAAATCCGCTGGTGGTGGTCAAACAGGAGAGTGCGGAATTCTCTGCCTTTGTCTGAAATTGTCACCCAAATCGGTTGGGCGGAGCGTAAAACCCGGGAAATCAATGCGGGAGAAAGCCCCTGAGTTAAATTATGCGGATTAAAAAGAATATGGCCATCCTGATTGAATTGTGCGAAACCCAGTTCCAAATGCTTCAGGGAAGGCATGGAGGTGGGCTTTAAAAGTTCATAATAAGGATTTGCGGAGTAGAGGAAGGGGAGCATGTCATTGTCAATGGAGAGGATAATCCGCAGTCTCCCTAAATATTTCTCATCCGTGATGAAATCCCGGTACCCGATCACGAACTGTCGTTCATTTCCCATTATGGACATGCTTTCAAAACGGATCGTCCATTCCCTGGATAGAGGTAAAGAGGGGTCCTCTAATATCAATTCCGGTACGTTGAGTGAAAAACGGGAAAGGATCTCGCCTGCAGGTCCGATGAGTTCCAAACTCGAATACCAATTGAAACGGGCCATGAGAGTGTTTTCCCATAGTGAATGAGCAGGGTCCGGAGGGATCCGGTTGTGAAAGAATGCCTGTATCACAGCTTGGCTTTCTTCGATTGGCGGCAAAGACTGCCGGATCAGATAAATGCCCCATTTATCTTGAGACACGATACTGTTATGCAGGGAATATTCAAGAATTGATATATTCTTCCTTGTTGTTCCATAATGAATGGACCCATATATTAACATAGAAGAAATAAGAACACCTGCGGCTATCAATTCTTTTTTGTACTTAACACTGGCAAAAAGAACCAGATGCCGGGCCCATAACAGGATTAAGATCTGCAGTCCTATGATATACCAGGGGATGTTTTCCGGTGAAAAAATAAAAAGCGCTGCGGCGGATACCAGGACGACAATATAAAAGATTCGTTTTGATACGGAAAAAAAGGAGAGAAAATGCATAAAATACATAATGATGAACAAAATTCCGATAAAGACAAGCAGAACAGCTAAATGGAGGAGAAAGAAAGAGAGGTTTAAGGTAAAATGCAGTAAATATTGATTGGAATTAAACACTAATTTAAATAAAAAAGTATGATAAAAGAATAATGCGGCGAAAGAGAATAATAAAACAGGCAAAACGGTACTAATTTGAGTGAAGAGGAAACGGCGGTCTTTTCCCGCATTCAGGTTCGGCAATAGAATCTGCAATAGGAAGCCGGCTGCCAGAGCAAATATCAAAGCGGTTAGAAATATATCCATGGGAGAGTGTGTCAGCGGCCCGAAAGAAATAAACCCAGCTGTTGACGGAGAAAAAATGCTTAAGGATTGGACTTTTTGTAAATGGCTGACGGGAATAAATACGGCTCGTATTCCGGCTAATATGAGAAAAAAAACGGAAATTTTAAAGCCTGAATGTTTGCCTTGATTTGAAATATTCCGGTATAAAAAAAAGGAGAGAGAAAACATTCCGGCAATGACGAACAAATAGGCCAATAGAGACAGATCCTCTTTCCTTGCGGCGATACGGGCGGAAGCGGGGGGAGAGCTTAAAGTGACTGTGGCGATGATATCACCGCTATGATTGCGTAAAGGAAAAAAAATTGTCTGCACTTGATCTTGAAGCCGCGGCTGTCCGATGTATTCATCTTGATGGCGGGCGAATAATCTTTGAAAACCGGTAATGTCCTCCCGGAAATCCCAGTAATCGATATCGACATTTTTCATCCAGCGGGAAGAAACAAAATGGTATTCCTGCAGATAGCGGGCCTTGAATTCAGGAAGAAAGGCTAAAAGCCGGAATAAGAATATATAATGCTGAT
>CAYRTV010000427.1:0-2392 GCA_964427225.1 uncultured Eubacteriales bacterium | reverse complement strand
CCGGGAAGGCAGCCGCACCGTCGGCGCCGGAACTGTGACTGAAATCATCGAATAAGCGGAAGGATGAGAGGATAGGACATGAGAGATATCGTCACCCTTCAGTGCACGGAATGCAAGCGGAGAAATTACACAACGACTAGGAATAAAAAAATCAGTCGGGAAAAAATCGAGTTGAAAAAGTATTGTAAATTTGATAGAAAGCATACACTGCACAAGGAAGTCAAATAACAAGTGGCTTGGAATTTGCCTAAACGGAAAAGTTTAAACAGGTGAGTAGCTCAACTGGCTAGAGCATCGGTCTCCAAAACCGAAGGTTGCGGGTTCGAGTCCTGCCTCACCTGCCAGCATCCCCGGGGGGCAAATGGGAAAACGCGGTGGGAGGCCATAGCCCGGACGGTAATTTTCATATTTAACTTTCATATACAGGATAAAGAATGAGCCAAAAAACAAGATGGTATAATCGTATTGTCCCTTTTCTAAGAGAAGTCAGGGCTGAAATAAAAAAAGTCACCTGGCCTTCGAGGAACGAAGTATACAGCACAACGATTGTGGTCATCATTGCGACCATTTTTTTCGGGTTTTATCTTTATTTTATGGATTTGATTTTTTCTTATGTTGTCAATCAGATCCAAATATTCTTTTCATGAGTTGAGGCAAATGGATAAAAATTGGTACGTAGTTCATACTTATTCCGGATTCGAGAAATTTGTTGCCGAGTCCATCCAGCAGCGTGCGCACGAACTCCATATTCAAGATAAAATCGGAAAAATTATTATTCCTACGGAAGGGGTCGTGGAAATCAAAGACGGCAGGAAGGTTGTGTCAACGAAACGGTCTTATCCCGGATATATTTTAGTGGAAATGGAAATGACGGATGAAAACTGGCTGATGGTAAGGAATACCCCTAAAGTCACGGGGTTCGTCGGATCCGGGCAGAAGCCGACTCCGCTGAATGAAGAAGAAGTCAAACAAATTGTTGAGCATATGGAAAGCACATCTGAAAAACCGAAACCCAAACACACATTTGAAAAAGGAGAAGCGGTTCGGATAATTGATGGGCCTTTCTTTAATTTCAATGGAATCGTGGAAGAGGTCAATCACGAACGGGATACCCTGAAGGTTATGGTGACTATCTTCGGGCGTTCCACTCCGGTTGAGTTGGAATTCTTACAGGTGGAGAAAATATAGGAGGAAAAATGGCCAAAAAAGAAGTTGTTGCATTAATTAAACTGCAGATATCCGCCGGCCAGGCCAGCCCCGCCCCCCCGGTGGGACCGGCATTGGGCCAGCACAACGTTCCGATAATGGATTTCGTTCGCCAGTTCAACGACAAAACCAAAAACATGGAAGCCGGAATGGTGGTTCCCGTTGTGATCTCTGTTTATAAAGACCGTAGTTTCAGCTTTGAAATCAAGTCGCCGCCGGCGGCCTACCTGCTGAAAAAAGCAGCGGGTATAGCCAAAGGCTCGGGTGAACCGAACCGGGAAAAAGTCGGCAAAGTCACCCGGAAACAGCTTGAGGAAATCGCAAAAGCAAAATTGGAAGATTTAAATGCTTATAACGTGGATGCCGCTGTGAAAATTATTGAAGGAACTGCGAAAAACATGGGATTGGAGATTGTAAGTGGCTAAAAGAGGAAAAAAATACAGACAAGCAAAGGAAAAGATTACACAAGAGAACTATTCTCTGGAAGAAGCAGTCAGTTTGCTTAAAGAGGTCAGCTATACTGATTCTGATGAATCAGTCGAAATTGCGGTTAACCTGGGAGTTGATCCCAAACATTCCGATCAGATGGTGCGGGGAACCCTGGTGCTGCCTCATGGTACCGGGAAAAGCCAAACAGTCTGTGTGATCGCCGGCGGGGAAAAAGTAAAGGAAGCGGAGGCCGCGGGAGCGGACTATGTGGGCGGCGAGGATATGGTTGAGAAGATATCTCAGGGTTGGACTGAATTTGATGCTGTTATCGCAACTCCGGACATGATGCGCAATGTTGGAAAACTGGGCAGAATTTTAGGTCCCAAGGGACTCATGCCCAATCCAAAATCAGGCACCGTCACGTTTGAAGTGGAAAAAGCCGTTAAAGAGATTAAAGCCGGACGGGTGGAATACCGTGTCGATAAAAATGCGATCGTGCATACAGCGCTGGGCAAGATTTCATTTTCCGAAGACCAGCTGAAAGAAAATATCAAAGCGTTTATTCAGGCGATACTGCAAGCTAAGCCTCCTGCTGCCAAAGGAAAGTATATCCAATCCATTCATGTTTCCCCGGCTCAGGGCCCGTCCATTCGGATTGCGGAGGGAACTTTTACAAAATAGGAGAAGACCAGTGAGCATTAATTTAGAAAAAAAGAAAGAGATGGTCAAGGAATTGGAAGAGACGTTCAATAATACT
>CAYRTV010000426.1:0-2392 GCA_964427225.1 uncultured Eubacteriales bacterium | reverse complement strand
GTCGCCGTTTCATACCTGGAATGGGTACAGGATCTGCAAAGATTCTTTTTCAGTGAAGAAGACATCCAAAAGCGGACCGAACAATTCATGGTCCGGGGCTTCTGGGATGTGGTCAAAACCATGGAAAAACATGATGTTACCATGCGGGACGCCGCTTATATTCTGGCCGTATCCCGGGTAGCCGAATCCCTGCGCTCTCTCGGGTGTCAGAATTAGCCCCTTATAATCTTCCTCTTTATATAACTCTTAACCTAAAGGGCGGGCTCAGCCCGCCCTTCTCTCTTTTTATTTAAAGTATTCCTTGACAACAGAAAAATCTTTCTGCTATAAAACCTTCTTATTATTATTATTTTATTATTTTTACTTTTTATTGTTGTTTTATTTTTAATAATTATAAGGTTAAGAGTTAAGGTTAAGAGTTAGCGAATAAGAGGAGAAATCATAATATTTTTTTTTGATACAAAAAGCCTCGATTTCTTTACTTATCCTCTCCCTTTCCCAACATCATTCCTCCGGGCAGGTCCGGTTTCAAAGCGTTTGTTTGCTTTTAATATATATCATAAAAATTTTTAATATGGAGGAAGATCTGTGAATGTGAATGTCGAACCGGAAAAAGTCAAATCCTTCGCCGCCAAATATAACAATCAAAAAAAGGCGTTGATCTCCATCCTGCAGGATATCCAATCTGAATACAACTATCTTCCCCGTAAAGCTCTCCTGACTGTATCCCGCTGTCTGGGGATTCCAATGATTGATATTCTTGGAGTCGCCACCTTTTACAGCGCGTTCAGTTTGGAACCGCGCGGGGAAAATTTAGTCCGTGTTTGCATGGGAACAGCCTGCCACGTCAGAGGCGGCCCCAAAATTCTGGAAGAATTTGAAAGAAAACTAGATGTCGAATCCGGCCATACTACGGCGGACAAGCAGTACAGCCTGGAAACGGTCGCTTGCTTAGGCTGCTGTGCTATCGGTCCCGTGGTGGTCGTAAATGACAACTATCATGCCCAGGTTTCCATTAAGAATGTCAGCTCCGTCATCAAAAAGTACCGGAAGAAAGAGAAGGGCAATGAATAAGCTTACATCAACCAACGAACTCAAAAAACTGATCGAAGAAAAGTCCAGGCAGAGACAAGCGGATGACCGGCTGACCCTGACTGTATCCGCCGGCACCTGCGGACGGGCACGGGGCTCAGAGGATGTCATAGCGGCCTTGCAGAGGCAGGTAGAAAAAAAGAACCTTGGTGACAAGGTCCGCGTCAAAGTGACCGGATGCCACGGTTTTTGTGAAGCAGAGCCCAACATCATTCTTGGTCCGCAGGATCTTTTTTACCAGCAAGTCCAGCCGAAAGATACGGAAAAAATCATTGAAAATACGGTTTTAAACGGCCAAGTCATTGAAAAACTGCTTTATACGGAACCTGAAACTGGAGAAAAAACCGAAAAAGAAAAGGACATTTCCTTTTATACCAAACAGAAACGCATCGTCCTCGGTGACAATGTCCATATTGAACCCACTAAAATTGATGATTATTTGGCCATAGGCGGGTACAGCGCTCTGGCCCAAGTCCTGAACGACATGACCCCGGACGATGTTATTGAGACCATTAAAGCTTCCGGCCTGCGCGGCCGGGGCGGAGCCGGTTTTCCCACAGGGGCCAAATGGGAGTTCACCCGCAAGGCAAAATCAGACATCAAGTACATCATCTGCAATGCCGACGAAGGCGACCCCGGAGCCTATATGGACCGCAGCTTGATGGAAGGCAATCCCCACCGCGTCTTGGAAGGTATGATTATCGGCGCTTACGCCATTGGAGCCCAAGAGGGCTATATTTATATTCGGGAAGAATATCCCCTCGCCCTCAATCATATCCTACGGGCCATTGAACAGGCTGAAGAGTTCGGACTGCTCGGGGAGGATATTTTAGGCAGCGGTTTCAGTTTGAAAATCCATATCGTAAAGGGAGCCGGAGCCTTTGTATGCGGTGAAGAAACAGCCCTGATCGCGTCAGCCGAAGGCCGGGTGGGCGAACCCCGTCAGCGGCCGCCGTTTCCCGCGGTCAAAGGATTATGGAACCGGCCCACCAACATCAATAATGTGGAAACATGGGGCAATATTCCATTGATTGTCAACAACGGCTCGGATTGGTATGCGAAAATCGGAACTGAAAACAGCAAAGGAACCAAAATCTTTTCTCTAGTGGGAAAAATAAACAACACCGGACTGGTTGAAGTTCCTATGGGCCTGACCTTAAGAGAGATCATTTTCGATATCGGGGGGGGTATTCCCGGCGGGAAGAAATTCAAGGCCGTCCAGACCGGAGGTCCATCCGGCGGCTGCCTCCCAGCAGAGAAGCTGGACTTGCCCATTGACTATGAAAGCTTGAAAGACGCC
>CAYRTV010000425.1:0-2426 GCA_964427225.1 uncultured Eubacteriales bacterium | reverse complement strand
GCGGCGATTGGGTTCTCACCTCGCCAAGACCCTCCCACCCGCCGCCATTGGCTTCGGTGAGAAACCAATCGCCGCTTTAAAGCCCGCTGTTATCCTGAGCGAAATGAAGGATCTTAAGCTGCTCGTTTCTTTAGCCCGGCCCAATGCCGCAGAAGCGGTTGGAACAATCCGAATAACCTATTCGATTCATTTGGCGAAGCCGTCTAAGATCCCCAGGGCCGCTGCCGCGGCCTGGGGATGACATGTGTGCGCCGCCGCGGTGCCTGGAACGATTCGCTAATACCGCTTTTTCACGTAATCATCGATGATTTGGGCATGGTCGAAGGCAAGGGGAACGTCGATGTTTTTCGGCTGGAAGATGCGGATGTTTTTGGCGTCATCCGCGGCTGCGGGGGTGCCGGAAGCGGAGGCGATAAATACCGTTGTGATGGTGTGTTTTCTCGGGTCGCGATCCGGATCGGAATAGGAATGAAACTGACGCTTTAGAGCGACATCAAGCGAAGTTTCTTCTTTTGCCTCTCTGACGGCGGCTGCTTCCAGAGATTCTCCGTAATCGACAAATCCGCCCGGCAAGGCCCACCCCGGGGGTTCGTGTTTCCGCTCGATCAGCACAATGCCGGGCCGGTCTTTTTCATCGGTTGTTTCGATAATGATGTCCACGGTAGGAATCGGGTTTTGGTGTTCAATCATCGTCTTCTCCTCTTTAGCATTATTCATGAAAGTGAGTGAAATGTAAAAGTCTCATATTCCTTTGTCACCCTGGGCGAAGCGCCGCGATCTGACCGAATAGACAGAATAGACAAAAACCCGCCCGGGTGTGGTATAATTGCAACAGGTGGCATGAAAAGTGGACGCAGAAAAAGCGGCTTTCTGTCCTTTACCCTGGAAGTAAATTGGCATATACTTTGCATATACAATAGGCGAGGAGAGAAAAAATGAAAAAAATGATCATTATTGTTCCGTTAATCCTGCTCATCTCCGGTTGTATGGTGATTGAAGAGAGATACCGTGTAAGAAGTGTCCAGGTTGATCCCGGCTATGTTGACTACTACGAATACACTCCTGCCTACGATTCCTATTACACGCCCTTTTTCGGCAACAGCTCCTACTGGATCGGACTAGGATGGTGGAATCCATTCTATCATTACGGTTTTTATGATTATTATTTCGGTTATTATTATCCTAACTACTACGGCTATTACGGCGGATGGTATTATCCCGGCACAACCTACCGATATGGAAAATCCCGTATCACCAAAGATCAGTTGCGTTCGCCCCGTACCCGTGGAACCACATCCCGTGTTTCCCGTACCCGGGTCAGCAGCGGAAAAACCGGAACCACTAGAGGAACCGTATCCCGCACCCGGATTAAAAAATCGAGAGGCAGTGTAACCAGAAGCCGCGGAACCAGCACCAGAAGCCGTGGAACCACCACCCGGACAACGCGCGGATCAAGCGGAACCAAAGTCAAAAAGAAAAAATAATTAGCTTGCTACAATCTTAACCTGGGAATAATTCGGGTTAATTATTAATCAGCGTTGAGAAGCTTCTTCCCCAAGGGAAGGGGCTTCTTTTTTTATATGGGGGGAGAAAACATACAAAGGCCCGCTTAGCGCCATCCGGTAATACCAGGCTTTTTCCTGGAATGTCGGCAAAAATTCTTCCCGCAGCGGCGCTACCGGCTTGAATTTATGTGCCAGCGGGTTGACATATTTACCGTGATATTTGATGCGGTAATCCAGATGAGGTCCGGTGGCCACACCGGTCGCACCGACGTAACCGATTATTTGTCCGCCGGCGACCTTGGCTCCACGGCGGATACCGCGTCCAAACCGGGATAAATGCAGGTACATGGTTTCATAGGCGTTTTTATGGCGGATATGGACATAATTACCATTTCCCCCTTTGCGGCCGGCGTGGAGGACCGTTCCGTCCGCTGTGGCCTGAACCGGGGTTCCAACCGGAGCCCCATAATCAACACCATGATGGGGTCGGTATACTTTCCACACCGGATGATAGCGGCTATGGCTGTAACGGGAGGTGATGCGGGCTCCGTTGATGGGGGATTTCAAGAATTCCTTACGCAGAGACTGGCCGGCAAAGGTAAAATAATCCCAGTTGCCCGTATCCGGATACTTGAACCGGAAGGCTTGAAATGTCCGGCCCTGGTTGATGAATTCAGCCGCCAGAACGCGTCCATAATCCACGCATTCGTCTTCCAAGTATTTTTTTTCAAATACAATCTTAAATGAATCGCCGCTGCGGATGTCGGCATAGAAATCGACATCCCAAGCGAAAATATCAGCGAGGATAATTGCAAGCTGATCGTTTTCGCCGGTTTCATTGACTGCTGAAATCAGGTTGTTTTCTATAACTCCCCACAATAATTTTGTCCTGATTTCGATTGGAAAATCCTTGGCCTGAGC
>CAYRTV010000424.1:0-2430 GCA_964427225.1 uncultured Eubacteriales bacterium | reverse complement strand
GAGCCGAATCGGGTTAAAACATATTCCGGATATCATATCCGGCGGTCGGATACGAATAGGGAAGCCGGATGAGCTGGTCCCGGGTCAAATTGTATTGGATAGCCAGAGCGAATAAGTTGATCACTTCTTCCGCATGATGGCCAAGCATGTGGGCTCCCAGGATTTTTCCTGATCCCTTTTCAACCACGGTTTTGCATGCGGCATGCTTCAGTCCGATCCTGCGGGAATTATACCAGGAGGACATATCGTGAGCCCCGACTTCAATATCTAAATTCTGTTCGCGGGCTTCGGCTTCCAGCAATCCCACTTTTGTCATCACCGGCAGTGTAAAAATCACACTGGGAGTGGTCAAAGAGTCAAATGCCTCTTCCGGACCATGAATGATATTGTGTGCGGCCATGCCGCCCTGAACCGTGGCGACCGGAGTTTGGGGCAAGCCTAAGCCGGCTGCGTCCCCCACCGCATAAATCAAGGGATTGGAAACGCTTTGAAGGTGAGCATTAACCCGAATGCCCCTTTTTCCGGTTTCGATTCCGGCGGCTGCCGGGTTCAATTTGTCGATTTTCGGAACCCGGCCGGCTCCATGAACGACCATATCTCCGTTAAACGTGTCTCCTTTTTCAGTCGATACAGTCAAGCCTTCCTCCGATTTCTGCACAGCCGTAACAGTTTGATTGGTTTTGAGTTCGATTCCGGCTTCACGGGAGGCGTTCAGCAATGTATCCGTCAGGTCCGGATCAAATTGCTTCAAAACCTGTTCGCTGCGGTGAAGGATCAGCGGTTCAGCTCCGGACCGGGAGGCAATATGTGCGAATTCAAAAGAAATGAAACCGCCGCCCATAAAAATGATTCTTTTCGGCAGCTGGTCTGTTTCCATGAATAGTTCGCTGGTGGTGAGCAGCTCTTTCCCGGGGATATCCAATGGCCTTGGTTTGGCTCCGGTGGCAATGACACAATGGCGGAAGGTGAATTCTTTCCCCTTGACGCGCAGCGTGTTTTTTCCTGAAAATTCCGCTTGTCCATGGAGTGTGTCTATCCCTGCTTCCTGCATGGACTGCTCCAGCTGCCGGGGAAACGGTTGAGTGAAGGTCCGCTTAAATGCGATGAGTTTATTCCAGTCGATGACCGGATCGCCGGCCAATCCATGGTTTTCCATCTGGCTGAACCGGTGCATGATTTCAGCCGCTCCCGCCAGGACCTTTTTCGGGTCGCACCCGCGGAGAGGGCAGGTTCCTCCGAATTCCCGCTCATCCGCCACTCCGACCTTTTTACCGGCCTCTGCTAATTGAAACGATGCGGTGGTTCCGGATACTCCGGTACCCAGCACAATAACATCATAGGTCTCAGGCATAATGGGCTCCTCCTTCTTTTTTATTGCCGGCTGTGATAATCGACCATTTTTTCTTCCAGCCAACTCCATATCTTTTTATGAAAATCCAGACTGGGGGGATTGTCCTTTAATTTCTGCAAGGGAGTGAATTCTTCTTCATCCCCGGTTGTCATGCGGTATGAGGCTTCTTCATCCCAGAGTATGGGAAATTCCGGGTGAAACTGAATACCGAGCACATGAGGATATTCCTGGTGATAGATTGCTTCGGTTATTTTTCCGTCCAAGGTGGCCGCTTCGGATAGAAATCCCCGTCCAAAATCATCTGCAGCCTGGTGGTGAGAACTCACGATTAAAGGAGTATCTTCCGGATCGAAACCCATTTGCTTGACGAATATCCCTTCCGGATTTAAGCGGACGGGGTGCATCTGGTAGGGGAACAGCCGGAATTGGGGATAGAGCCGGGCCCAGGGATTGTTATGCCAATTGTCCGGATTCATGGCGGTGACATCCTCCAAGTAAGTGAGGCCGTAAACTTCGGACCAAATGTCTTGGATCATTGTCCCTCCGGTGCCGACATTCAGGGTTTGTTCACCCAAACAGATTCCCAGAACCGGAAGTTCCGGTGCATCCGCCAAATAGGGTCTAAAATCCGGATTCTGTTTACCGCCCAAGAGATGAAAGACAAAAGACAGTTCAAAAAAATGCCGGTAAGGGGTCCGGATGGAAGTCAATAGATGGGCTTTCTCTCCATAAAGATAAGGCGGAATATCCGCGCCGCCGAAGAAGATGATCCCATCCGATTGCTCGAAAATTCTCCGGAACTCAGAGGTTAAGGGATTGGCTTCATAAAGGTTATTCCGGTTGATATCTCCCTTTATTTCTTCAAATGAGAACCAGTCCAGTTCATGTTCCCGCACCAAGTCCCGGGAACGCTGATAGTCGGTGAATTCTTTTTCGTGATAAATTCCGACCACCTGCAGGCCGGCGGGCGCAAACAAGCCGCGGCTCTTTAGATTCATCAAGGCGCGAAGGCTGCCGGTGGAAGGATAACAGATGGTGAGCCGGGGAGCGTCTGCGGATTGCGGTCCCGGTTCCGCCGG
>CAYRTV010000423.1:0-2430 GCA_964427225.1 uncultured Eubacteriales bacterium | reverse complement strand
GGAGACCGAATTTATCCATTTCCTGAAATGAGTTTTCATCCAGCAAAAGCTTAATACGGTCACGGGCGGTCAGCAATCCTCTTTTATGCCTCTTTTCAATTCGTTCTTTGCCCCCGCCTAACTCGGCGAGTTTCTCCCTTTCCCTGATTTCCTTCATTCGCTCTTTGATCGACATTGATTCAGTTTTACCTGGATTTTACTTTTTCCCAGTCTTGGAGAAAGCGTTCAATTCCTTTGTCCGTCAAAGGATGGCCGACCAGTTTTTTAAGAGAATCGAAGGGCATGGTTGCAATATCCGCTCCCATTAAAGCCGCCTCCAGCACATGGCGGGGATGCCGGATACTGGCGACGATAACCTCACTGTTGAATCCGTAATTTTGAATTATCGCCATGATTTGGCTAGCCAGTTCCATGCCGTCATGGGAAATATCATCCAGCCGTCCGACAAAGGGACTGAGATAAGCCGCTCCGGCCTTGGCCGCCAACATGGCCTGCATAGGGGAAAAGATCAAAGTAGTATTGACTTGAATTCCTTCTCCGGACAAAGCACGGATGGCCTTAAGGCCCTCTAATCCAACCGGAATTTTCACCACTACATTATCTCCCATAGCAGCCAATCCCCGGGCTTCTTCGACCATTGCACCGGCCTTACTTTCCACACATTCCAAGCTTACCGGCCCGGGCACTATATTGAGAATTTTTTTCACCAAGGGTTCAAAATCTTCATTCTCTTTGGAGATCAGAGTGGGATTGGTGGTCACCCCATCGAGAAGCCCCCAGTCCGCAACCGTTTGAATCTGCTCCAAATTCGCTGTGTCCAAAAATATTTTCATGCTTTTCCTCCTGAATAATTTGTTCGAAAATGGTCTGAATTATTCATAAAAAAATTTCGGTCTTTTTACAATCTTTTCTTTTCTGCCGAACCTCACCGCATCTTCCGGCGTGTTGCTTCGTCCGGATGAAAAGACTTATTTGGTATTATATTCTTTAAAATCCAAAAGGCAAAGAATTCCCCTATTTCAGGCCGGCTCTAACTTTTCACTTTACACTAAATTTCTCTTCACTCTTCACGAAACGATGCAGCTTGAGATCCTTCGCTTCGCTCAGGGTGACAGAAATGCAGTTATTTTTCAGCCACAGTATTCGACAACGTCCCAATTCCTTCAATCTGAACATCCACCCGGTCACCCGGCTGCATAGGCCCGATTCCGGCGGGTGTTCCGGTGGAAATAACATCCCCCGGATATAACGTCATTACCCGGGAGATGAAGCTCAGCAGCACGGGGACGGAAAATATAAAACGGCTGGTATTTCCGGACTGGCAGAGTTTTCCGTTGAGGAATGTCTTCAAAAGAGTACGGGAAGGATCGATATCCGTAGAAATACACGGCCCCATGGCGGCAAACGTATCAAAAGATTTCGCCCGCGCCCACTGGCCGTCCCGGTCTTGCAGATCACGCGCAGTCACATCATTAAAGCAGGTGCAGCCCAGTACACTGTCCCATACATCCGCCTCTTCACTCAGCCGGCTGACCTTTTTCTTTATAATCAGGGCCAATTCCCCTTCATAATCGACCCGGGAAGCCATTTCCGGATAAACGATGTCATCATTCGGGCCTATGACCGCAGAGGGCGGTTTGAGAAAAATCAAGGGTTCTGAAGGCAGCCGGCTTCCCCTTTCTTCAGCATGCGCTTTATAGTTTCGTCCCACACAAATAATTTTCCCGGGGACTACCGGAGGAAGCACACGGACCTCCGCCAAAGGAAAGCCGTTTTCTGCGGTTTTAAATGTCCCGAAAATCGATCCGGAAACAGGATAAACATATTCCTGCTTCAAAACCCCCCATTGAATCCGGTCCTCATAATTAAAACGGTAAATTTTCATATGTCATTTCCTTACGGTCAGGGTTACCGGATCCGACCCGGAGCTTTCATTCCCGGCGGCATCCAGCGCCGTCACCCGGTATTGGTATTGGATTCCGCTTTCCGCTGTCCGGTCCGTATAGCTGGTTTCCCGAATAGGTTCCTGAGTGAGGACTTTAAATTTTTCGGCTCTTTTGCGGCGCCGCCAAATCCGGTATCCCTGCAGGTCAGAAGCTCGGGATTCCCGCCAGGAAAGAGCGACAAAGCCGCTTCCCGCCAGTGCGGTTAAATCATCCGGCGGTTCGGGAGGAAAAAGATCCTCGGGCGTCACTTCAACGGATTCCGAATTTTCACTTTCCGGATATACAGATGAATCCGAAACCGCGGCCCGAACCCAGTAAGAATAGGTGCGGCCCCATTCAATATCGGTGTCTTTATACTCCGTTCCCGTTATAGGAGTTCGGTTTATGCGGCTGTGTATATCAACTTCCTGTTTTTTATAAATATTGTAGCCCTGTACCAGCGGCGGGGTGGTGCCGTTTATATTTTCAGCCGGCTGCTGCCAGG
>CAYRTV010000422.1:0-2447 GCA_964427225.1 uncultured Eubacteriales bacterium | reverse complement strand
GTCATCGAGCGAAGCGACGAAGGATCCCAAACGGCTTCGCGGGAGTTAAAAGTGAAAAGTGAATGCTTCGCTTCGGGAATGACATGGAGGTCATTTTGATTTGTCGTATGCAATGCAGCGAGGCCTATGTATTGCTGCGGTTTTTGTCCAGTGTGCTGCGGACTGTTTCCGACATTTTTTGAATGCTGTAGGGTTTGGAGAGATAGCCCTCAATGCCGGCGGCTTGGGCCAGCTTGAAATCAAAGATATCACTGTACCCGGTGCTCAAGATAATAGGGACATCCGGCCTGATTTTCTTCATTCGTTTTCCCAATTGAATGCCGCTCAGATTCGGCATGGATTGATCGGTTATCACCAGATCGAATTCACCAGGCTGAGCCTCAAATTTATCCAAGGCCTCCCGGCTGTGGGTACAGGCAATCACGTTGTATCCGATTTTTTCGAGCACCCTTTTCCCCGCTTCCGCCTGCATCGCCTCATCATCGATGAATAAGATCTTTTCATCGCCTGTCGGCACATTGGATTCGGGCTTTTCCCGGCTATCTGCCGCATCCCCGCATTTTGGAAAAAACAACCGGAATGTCGTCCCGCGGCCGGGTTCGCTGTCAACCAGCACAGCGCCGTTATGGCTTTTAACAATACCATGAACCACCGCCAGGCCCATTCCGGTGCCCTCTTCCGGCTTCTTCGTGGTGAAAAAGGGATCAAAAATCTTACTCTTCACTTCATGGAGCATCCCTTCTCCTGTGTCACTGACTGTCAGCCGCACGTACGGGCCGTCTTTTAGGGAGGGATCAGCGGATCCCGTTTTCTCTCCGATAACCGCTTCATCCAATTCGACACAGAATTTTCCTCCGCGGCTGCGCATCGCATAACCGGCGTTTCCGGCCAGGTTGAGCATGATTTGATGAATCTGGGAGGTGTCCACCAGGGCGGCGGTGTTTTCAGCTCGGATATTCCGGATGATTTCGATATTCCTGGGAAGAGACGATTCCACCAGATTCAAGGCTTCTTCAATAACCGGCCCCAGCTTTTCCACCTTACGGGTCTGATCCTTGTGCGCACTGAAAACCAGCACCTGCTTCACCAGGGCTTTCCCGCGGCGGCCCGCATCCAGAATCGTCTGCAGAGGAGCGCGCATGTCGTCCGGCGGCTTATCAAACAACAGCAATTCCGTATTCAACAGAATCGGATTGAGAATATTGTTCAAATCATGGGCGATGCCGCCGGCCAAATTGCCGAGAGCCTCCATTTTTTGAATCTGGCGGAGCCGCTGCTGGAATTCCATTTCCCCGGTTAAATCGCGTTCGACAACAACATAATTGACCACCATCCCGAATTCATCCCGCACCGGATACAAGGACACCATCAATTCGATTTTGGCGCCGTCCTTTTTTTCCAGGCGGAAATGATCATGCATCTTTTCGCCGTTGCGCAAAGCCCCGTTTATCGCTCCCGCTTTCTCCGGCTGCAGCTTATCTGCGGACAGAAGCTCCACATAATTGCGGCCCACAATCTTTCCGCCGGATGTATGCAGGGTTCTAAAAGCCGGATTGGCATACCGGATAACGCCGTCATTCCGGACAGCCGCGATGGGTTCTTGAATTTCTTCCACCGCCGCCGCCATTTGCAGCAGCTGGCGGTTCCGTTCCTTCAGTTCAGTGATATCCTGATTAACAACTAATATGCCAAGCACCTCTTTCTGTTCATTCCGGATGGGCAAAGCTGTATTCAGGATCGACTTTGAAGTGCCGTCAAAACATTCAATCTCGATCTCTTCGTTAATGGAGATTTCCCCTCTTTTGACCGCCCGTGCCGCTCCCCATTCCCCGGGCATAAGTTGACGACCGTTTTTGGCCCACCACCCCTTGTATTCGCCGAACTGGTCCACTCCGACATAACGGGAACCTCCCCAAATTTTACGCGCGGCCGGGTTGATCTGCCGGATCCGTCCCTCTTTGTCCGTGATAAAAACACCGACCGGCAGGTTATTCAAAATCGCCTGGAGAAACAGCTGCCTATCCACTATTTCCTGCTCATGGCGCTTTTGCGAGCTTAAATCGTGAACCACGGCCGCAATCCTGGATGCAGGTTCCGAGCTCATACGGTTTATGGAGATTCCGACCGGAATCGACCGGCCGGAATGATGGCGAAGCGACATTTCCAATGGAGGCTCATCTGCTGCCGGTTTCCGGATCCATTCGGCTATCCGACCCGAATCCTCATGGTGAACAAATTCAAAAAAGGAATGCCCTGCGATTTTTTCGGGAGATTCTCCGGTCATTTTGGAAAAAGATGAATTACAATAGAGGATATTATAGTCAGCGTCGAGGGCCACCGCACCGTCCTTCATCGACTCCACAAACATCCGGTAAACCTTATTCACGCCTTCCCGGTTGTAGATCAGATCTCCCTGCGGCCTGGGAATGACCAGCGTATCCACGGCT
>CAYRTV010000421.1:1525-2469 GCA_964427225.1 uncultured Eubacteriales bacterium | reverse complement strand
ATCCCTGGAAGGCTGTCTGGCCCCGTATGTGCCGGGATGGGATTGCCATGGACTCCCCATTGAAATCAAAGTTGATCAAAAATTGGGACCTGAAAAGAAAGAAATGAGCATCATCGATTTCCGGGAGCAATGCCGACGGTATGCTCTGAATTTTGTTGATATCCAAAGAAATCAATTTAAACGGCTGGGGGTATTCGGGAACTGGAAAAACCCATATCTGACCCTTAATCCCGGGTATGAAGGAGAGATTATCCGCCACCTGGCCGCATTTTTCAAGCAGGGCCAGATTTACAAAGGAAAAAAACCGGTCTATTGGTGTACGCATTGCGAGACGGCTTTGGCGGAAGCGGAAATTGAATACAAAAACAGGTTGTCCCCATCGATTTATGTGAAATTTCCCGTCATTTCGGATTTATCTGAAAAATTTCCCCGGTTAAAAGGGAAAAAAGCACAGGTATTGATTTGGACAACCACTCCCTGGACATTGCCGGCTAACCTGGCCATCGCTTTTCATCCGGAGCATGAATATTCCGCCTTTGAGACCGAAAAAGGTGTTTTTATCACCGCCAAGCGGCTGATTCCCATCATAAAAGAGGAGTTGGGATTGCAGAAGGCCGCAATTCTTGTGACTTTCCCGGGAAAGGAAATGGAAGGATTAACAGCTCGCCATCCCTTCATCGACCGGGAATCAGTGTTTGTCTTGGCGGATTATGTCACGCTCGATCAAGGAACCGGATGTGTCCATACCGCCCCAGGACATGGGCAGGAGGATTATATGACCGGGATGAAGTATGGACTGGATATATATACGCCCGTGGATAATAAAGGCTGTTTTACACCGGATGTCGATCAATACACCGGGTCGAATGTATTTGAAGCGAATCCGGTCATTGTAGAAGATTTGAAAAAAGAAGATTGCCTTTACCAAGCCGAAGACATTGATC
>CAYRTV010000421.1:0-1515 GCA_964427225.1 uncultured Eubacteriales bacterium | reverse complement strand
GAACCATTGGGATGTGGCCCGAAAGATCACAGGGGTTTTGATCATTCTTATCCGCATTGCTGGAGATGCAAAAGCCCTGTGATCTTTCGGGCCACATCCCAATGGTTCATTTCAATGGACAACAATGATTTTCGCCGCCAAGCGCTGGATGCCGTCAGGAATGTCGACTGGATTCCCTACTGGGGGGAGCAGCGGATTTCAAAAATGCTGGAAAACCGTCCGGACTGGTGTATTTCGAGGCAGAGGTCATGGGGAGTTCCCATTCCCGCATTTTCCTGCCGTGAATGCGGAACCGTCCTGGCTAATCATGAAATCGCTTTGTATGCGGCGGATATTTTTTCCAACGAAGGTGCAAATGCCTGGTACATTAAAGAACCGCGGGAGCTGTTGCCGAAGGAAACGGCATGTCCGGAGTGCGGCTCTCCCGATTTCGATAAGGAGTACAATATTCTGGATGTATGGTTTGAATCGGGAGCCAGCCATAATGTGCTGGAACGGTACAAGAATCTGCGCTGGCCCGCCGATATCTATATTGAAGGGCATGACCAATACCGGGGATGGTTCAACAGCTCTCTTCTGATCGGCGTTGCAGCCAAGGGCGAGTCGCCTTATAAAACCTGTATAACCCATGGGTTTGTGTTGGACGAGAAGGGGCGGGGAATGTCCAAATCCTTGGGAAACTTTATCGAACCAAGGGAAATTATTCAGGTCAATGGAGCTGAAATCTTGAGGCTGTGGGTTGCTATGCTGAATTTCAAAGAAGACGCCCGGTTCGGAGACGAAATTTTACAGCGGCTGGTGGAGGCTTACCGCAAAATGCGCAACACTTGGCGTTTTATCATTGGGAATCTTCACGACTTTGATCCCGACCGGGATCAGATTGAAGCTGACGAAATGGAACCATTTGACGCATGGATAATGGAAAAACTGAAGAGGCTTAACCGTAAATTGATCAACGCATACGGAAAATTTGAATATCATGTGGTTTTTCACAGCATTTATAACTTTTTTACGGTAACCCTGAGCTCTTATTACCTGGATGTTTTAAAGGACCGGATGTATTGCTCCGCCCCGGATTCGAAATTGAGGAGATCAGCGCAAACCGCTTTGTTTCAGCTCTTGCGCACCACCTTGATCCTGATGTCTCCGGTGCTATCGTTTACGACTGAAGAAGCATGGGAAACACTGCCCGAATATGAAGGAAAAACAGAATCCGTTCATCTGGAAACATTTGCTGAGCTGGACGAAAAATGGCTGGATGATGATGTTTTCCGGAAATGGGAGCGATTGTCCGAAATAAGAGATACGGTGCTGAAATCCCTGGAGGAAGCCCGGGAGCAAAAGACCATTGGAAATTCTCTGGAGGCAAAAGTGACTCTGAAAGCGTCCGGAGCGGATTTTTCCCTCCTGGAGGAATTCCGAAAAGAGCTCCATACCTTATTTATTGTATCGGAAGTTGAGTTGATTCAGACGAACAAAAAAGAAATTGCCGCTGAGATTGAGCGGGTCCAGTGG
>CAYRTV010000420.1:0-2498 GCA_964427225.1 uncultured Eubacteriales bacterium | reverse complement strand
TGGTGAAGAGGAAGTGAAAATCAGAAAAACCGATACTACAACAATCAGCATCAACAACATTTATTTTCTGATGACTTCGCACCCGGCAAAAGTTGAAGAAGAAAAAATAGTATTTGAAATTCCGGCAAATGAAGAGGGATGGGCGGTACTGACCGACAGGCAAATGAAGTTTGAAGATGACCGGCAATTAAAAAAATCGCTTGAAAAAACCCGGCAAAACTGGAATGACCTGAATGCAGGATTTAGTTATGAAGGGCCCTACAAAAAAGAGATGCTGGATTCGTTAAGGGCCATCAGGCAGGTTACGCATGAAGAATCCGGCGGAATTATTGCCGCCCTCACTACCTCTTTGCCCGAAGTTCCGGGAGGCGAACGAAATTACGATTACCGGTATGTATGGCTGCGCGATGCGTCCATGATTGTCAGCGCACTTACACGGGCTCAAATATACGGCGAAGACGAAAAACGTTTTCTCGATTTTATCTGCTCCGCACGGGGTAACATAAAGGATTATTCCACTACCCCGTTTGTTACCGTGACCAAAAAAGCAGCTTCTGCCGAAACCTACCTCGATTTTTCGGGCTATTTGAACAGCAGGCCTGTGCGCATCGGAAACAATGCAAATGAACAGCTGCAGCTCGATGCTGGGAGCAATATCCTGCTCGCTGCCAAGTTGATATATGGCAATTCCGACACACGCGACCACTGGCAGGTAGTTGAAGAAATTGCCGACTTCCTGGCCGCCAACTGGCAGCAGAACGATTACGGCATCTGGGAAGAGGACATTGCCCGGCAGTTTACATCGAGCAAAGTGATTATGGCGGTGGCACTGAAATTTATTTCGGAATATTCTGAGAGTGAATCCCAGAAGAAACGCTGGCTGGAAGCTGCAAAAACCATCAGAAATTATATTGAAAACAATTGCCTTACCAGCTCCGGGAGTTATGCCGTGTTTGCCGGAAGCGAGGAAGTGGATATTACCGCCACGCTTTTCCCGGAGTGGGATTACTGCCCGGCCGACACCCCACAAATGATTCAAACCATTGAAGAATTGGAAAAGAATTTCAGCAAAAACGATTTGGTTTACCGGAACCTGCTGCTGTTCGATGAGAAAGAGGAGGGCGCTTTTCTGGCTGCCAGTTTCTGGATGGCCCAATACTGGATTATGCGGAAAGATATTCAAAAAAGTAAAAGATATATTGAATCCGCGCTGAAATACCAAAACGATTTGGGACTTTTTGCCGAGGAAGCCGATCCGGATTCGGACGCCATGCTTGGAAATATTCCACAGAGTTTTGTGCACGCTTCCTGTATTGGGGCGATCATCGATTTTAACAATGCATTTGGAAATGAATTAGAAGATTAAAAAACAGAATTATGAAAAAATTTGATGTAATTATTATCGGTTCGGGACAGGCTGGCACACCACTGGCTTTTAAACTGGCCGCTGAAAAAAATAAGGTAGCTTTTATTGAAAAAGATAAGTTTGGCGGAACCTGCGTCAATGATGGATGCACCCCCACCAAAGCTTATGTGGCAAGCGCGCGCCGGATATGGGATGCCCGGAACGGCACTGCGCTGGGAATTAATATTCCCGATGGGGCATCAGCCGACTTGAAAAAAATAAAAAGCCGCAAAGATAAAATCGTACAGGAATCGGTTGACGGTATAAGTTCCGGCGTGGAAAAAGAAGAGAACATTACATTTTTCAAAGGTGAAGCACAGTTTACAGGAGAAAAAATAATTTCGGTGAACGGGGAAGAGCTTACGGCGCCTGAAATTTACATCAACACCGGGGCCAGGCCTTTTGTTCCCGAGCCTTTTGAAAAGCTGGATTACCTGACCAACGAAACCATACTGCAACTGGAAGAATTGCCCGAGCACCTGATAATTGTGGGGGGAAGTTATATTGGGCTGGAGTTTGGACAAATGTTCCGGCGCTTCGGTAGTAAAGTAACCATTATCGAAAAAGCGGATTCCATAATTGGCAGGGAAGACAAGGAAATTAGTGAAAGCATCATGAATTTTTTAGAACAGGAAGGCATTGATTTCAGATTAAATGCTACTTGCACGGAAGGGGTTCAAAACGATGATAACTCGATAACTTTTAAGCTGGATTGCAAAGATGAAAATAAGGAAGTAACAGGATCACATGTGTTAATAGGTGTAGGACGAAAACCCAATACAACTGCGCTGAATCCGGATGCTTCCGGAATAAAAACCGATGACCGCGGATATATCCGGGTAAATGATTATCTGGAGACAAATATTAAAGGCGTTTTTGCACTGGGCGATTGTAACGGAAAGGGTGCGTTTACACATACCTCATACAATGATTATGAAATTATTATGGCCAACAAATTTAATAATCAACAGCGGAAAGTATCTGACCGGTTTCCAACCTATGCCCTCTACGTTGATCCACCATTGGGAAGGGCAGGAATGACCAAAAAGGAAGCTCTGGAAAAAGGCCATAATATTCTGGAGGCAAAAATGCC
>CAYRTV010000419.1:0-2510 GCA_964427225.1 uncultured Eubacteriales bacterium | reverse complement strand
CCCGTCAGCTTTCTGCCCGCTTCGCTGGTTAGTGAAAAAGAGCTGTTGTGCTCTCACAGGCGGAGCGGTCAACAGGGCCGGCTGACGCGATATGGAAGATTTAGCCTTCCGAGCGCCGGGTTTGAGGGGACCCGGCGCAGCCGGGTGCCGAGCATGTCTGACCCCCGGACGGGGGGAGTTGCGCAGGCACCGAAAACCCAAGCGGGGAACGGCGTTAAAAATCTGACCGGGAGCGGAAGCGGTTCATTAAGCGAGGCTCTCTACGATCCCCACGGCCGCTGACGCGCCCTGGGGATGACAGGTGTATGCTGACGCATTCCTCAGAAGGACATGCGTAAGATGGCGCGTGCATGAGGATGGCATGTGTATGATGCCAGATTATGAATGTTGTTCACTCATAAAAATCTTAAAAAGGAAATCCCGCTTTTTTTGAACAGGTCTGTTTTTTAGATGCGGAGCCAGTATGAAAATTTCAAAAACACGCTGTAATCATCCTGAATATACCTTCCAGTGCTGTTCTGCAGCATATTGTTGTCGAGCCCCAGGAAAAACACTGTTCCTGGTTTCAGGACATAACTGAATAAAAAACTGCCGTAGATTTTTTTGTTGAAATGATTGTAATCAACAATCGTCCGCAGGGAAAGGGTCTTGCTGATTTGATAGGTGGTTTGCTGACGCAGGACATTGAAATCATACAACTGCTCCCCGCCCCATTTTTTCCAAAAAGTTTCCTTACTGAGCGTCATGCCCATCCGGAGCCGTTTTCCCGGCTTAAGGGTGAAAAACAGCCCATAGGCATTGCTGTAACCCAGGAAAGGATCTTCCGGGTCATAATAGATGCTGTCACCGGTGCGGAAAGCCACACCAAACGGCAGCCAGGAAATGAGAAGCAGACTGGTATTCACGTCCACATATATCTTTTCAAAATCAATACCGCCGAAACGTTCCATATCCCGGCGCAGCTCGATATTCATCTGGCTGAATTCCGTAAATCTCAGTTGGCTTGATACCGACACCCATTCATCTTCCAGGGTTTCGCCCCCATAGTTGAAGCGGCGGCCGCCCCGCAGCCTGAGCCGCACCTGATTGAGAAATTGTTTTTCAGGAAAAAACTGATAATAAACACTGCCGCCGATACTGCGGTAATCCACCCGGTTGACGAACCCCGCGGCCGCAACAAAATCGGGATGTAAAGACAGCCAAGAAACCCCTCCGCCCCAATTCCGGGAATAGTATCCGAATTCTCCAAATAAAGCCGGCGCCAGGCTGCTTTGCCGCTCCCCGCTGCGGGTTTGCGAGCCCATAGCCTGGAAGGAAAGAAAAAAATGGTCCTTGAATTTAAACTGGCCGTCAATTCCTGCCACCCGGTTGTAATCCCCGCCCATCTCTTTGTCCGTCAGGGAAAATCCCAGGTAGGACTCGCGGAAAACATCCGCTTTGGCCCGGAATACATTGAACAAAGCCTGCCGGGATGAGGAATGTCCGGGAGCTTGAATGGCCCATAAACTTTCGGTAGGATTTCCATCCAGGGTCGAGAGCAGGCCGTAGGTGAAGCGCCCGGTTTTTCCCGTCAGTTTGGCCCCGGCCACCGGGTCTATGATTCTTCTGGTATAGACCATTTGAACTTGCGGAAACCGGAAGATTTCCATTCCTTCCAGAAAAAAAGGGCGCTTTTCCGGATAATACAAGGCAAATCGTTTATTGACATCGATTTGGGGAGTGTCGGCTTCAATCTGACTGAAGTCCGGATTCACCGTCATATCCAAGGTGATATCCGAATTAATCCCGTATTTAAAATTCAATCCGGGCTGGGGATCGATTGCATTGCCTTTGGTTTTCAGGGACGTAAACACCGGCATGAGCTCAAAATTGTTTCCCTTGTCAATCGTGCCTGCAATCATGACTTCCTCTTCCTGGCACAATAAACCGGGCCGGGATTTGGACATAGGCGGCCAAAGAATGATCTCTCCGTTCCGGGCAACCGTGCGGCCGAAAACCAATCCCCAGATTTTTTCAGGCCTGTCCGGGAAACGGATGCTTTTGAACGGTAATGCCATTTCGACTGTATATCCCGAATCATCCACCCTGCCGTCCGAATAAAAAACCGCATCCCAGCTGGAATCCATATTGTCGCTGCCGCCTTCTTCCATACGGAGGGCGTCCATTTGAATCCCGTATGGATTGAGCATGAAGGCATACGCCCGTCTCTTTTCATTAAAAGCATCCAAAAAAACCAGTACCCAGTCGTCCTCCATCACGTTGTCCCGCTTGGTGATCGAGGCCCTGATTTTATCCGGTTCCGTATCAAAGCATTGAAATGCGATATACAGATTCTTTTTATCATATCCAATATAGGCGATGGTTTTTTGGGTGGGCTGCCCTTTTTCAACCGGGGAAAACTGAACAAAATCTTCAATCTTGAGCGCTTCCTTTTCCCAGATGAGATGATCCAGCTTTCCATCGATTTTGGGAGCTTTTGACAATTCAGGGATATTGAAGTCAGGCTTTGC
>CAYRTV010000418.1:0-2520 GCA_964427225.1 uncultured Eubacteriales bacterium | reverse complement strand
AATGGCGATTATAATATAAATGTGCAAATGAAAAACGTTCCATTTGAACTTTCAAGAAAAATCATGGAAATCGCTGAAAAAAAGAATGTGCAAAAACATCGCAATTTTTTTATGAACAATCCAGGTTAAATGATTCTGCCGTTCAATTTCCCCTGTAAGTCAGATAATAAGAAGGAAAATCCTCAAGTGACCGGATTGGCACGATTCTTGTATATATTTATGTACAGCAGTTAAAAACTGTTTGAACAAAATAATTCAGGAGGAGTAAGATATGAAGATATTAAGAATATTTCTCACGATTTGGCTGGGGGCCGCGCCGGTGTGGGCCGCCGGAATGCTTCAGGAACCGGAAAACTTGAGTGACAAAGACATTACCCACGCAGTTGAAACCGAACTTTTAGTCGCGGAGGCGGTTCCGTCTCACTTGATCGACATCTCAACCCAAAACGGGGTGATGACTCTTTCAGGATCAGTTAATAATATTTTAGCCCGCGATCGTGCGGTCGAGTTGGCCGGCATGATCAAAGGAGTCCGGTCTGTGATAGATAAAATCGAGGTTGATCCGGTCCCGCGCCCGGATAATGAGATCCGGGAAGATGTGAAGGATGCTTTGCTTTTTGATCCGGCGACGGAATCATTTGATATTGAAGTGACCGTTCAGAACGGCATTGTCATCCTGAATGGAGAAGCGGAATCTTTCGCAGAGAGGCAAATATCCGAACGGGTGGCGAAGGGAGTCACGGGAGTCAAGGATCTTAAAAACCTGATTGATGTAAGCTATAAACTCGACCGGCCGGACCGGGAAATTGAAGAAGAAATTCAGGCCAGGTTGGAGGCGGATGCCCGGGTGGATGCAGGTTTAATTGATGTGCAGGTGAAAGACGGCCGGGTCATATTGGACGGTGTTGTCGGAAGCCGGGCGGAATGGGTCCAGGCGGAATTAGATACCTGGATGGCGGGTGTGCAGTCGGTAGATTCCAGCGGATTGGAGATTGAATGGTGGGCCCGCAATAAGATGAAGCGAAAACAGGTCCAAAATCCAGGTGACGAATGGATAAAAGAGGCTGTGCAGGACGCGCTTGCGTATGATCCCCGGGTTTGGTCTTTTAAGCTGGATGTGGATGTGGAAGACAGCGTGGTGACTTTGGACGGCGTGGTCACCAACTTGAAAGCCAAACGGGCAGCGGAAGAAGATGCCGGAAACACAACCGGGGTCAGCTGGGTAAAGAATTTTATCAAGGTGCGTCCGGAGACAGTCAAAACAGATGCGGAAATTGCTGAAGATGTTCGCTCGGCGTTAAAAAGAGACACCTATGTGGAACGGCATGATATAACCCTGCATGTCGATAATGCCAAAGTTTTTCTTTATGGATATGCGGATACTTATTTTGAAAAATATCATGCAGAGGATGTGGTCTCACGGGTTGAGGGGGTTGTGGAGGTTCAGAATAATCTCAATATTCAGCATATCCAAGAGACCAAGCCTGATTGGCAGTTGAAGCTGGATTTGGGGGAAAGGCTTTTTTGGAGCCCCTATCTGAACCGGGATAGGATTAATATTTCCGTTGAAGACGGGGTCGTGACGGTTACTGGAACCGTGGACACCTGGTTTGAATATTACAAAGTGGCCCGGGCAGCCCAAAAAGCCGGAGCCGAAAAAGTGAACAACCGGCTGGAAGTGAAAACGGGAGCGTAAACTTTAAAGGACAAGGAATGAAATATATAAGATGGTTTGAGAATATTGGTTCTGACCAGGTTGCTGAGGTCGGCGGGAAAAACGCTTCCTTGGGTGAAATGATTTCCCGCTTAAAAACCGACGGCATACGAATCCCTGACGGTTTCGCCACCACTGCGGATGCTTACCGGAGGCTGGTGGATGAAAACAAAATAGCGGATAAAATGAAAGAGACCCTGGCGGAAATGGATGACGGCGACTTATCGCTTGAGCAAGCGGGTAAAATAATCCGGCGTATGTTCACTGCAGCGGATATTCCGGAAGAATTGAAGAAGGAAATACGTGAGGCTTATCAGGAGCTGTCACGGAAATATGATACGGCTGAAGCGGACGTAGCGGTGAGAAGCTCGGCCACCGCCGAAGATCTTCCGGAAGCCAGCTTTGCGGGGCAGCAGGAAACATTTCTGAATATAACCGGGGAGGAAGAGCTCCTGGATGCATGCCGGAAATGCTATGCGTCACTTTTCACCGACCGGGCGATCAGCTACCGGAAGGAAAAGGGATTCGATCATCTTAAGATAGCGCTCTCCGTAGGAGTGCAGAAAATGGTGCGGGCGGATAAAGCGGGATCCGGGGTCATGTTTTCTTTGGATACGGAGACCGGATTCCGAGATGTGGTGGTCATCAATGCAGCCTGGGGGCTGGGAGAGAATGTGGTGCAGGGTTCAATCAATCCGGATGAATACCGGACTTTTAAACCTCTACTTGGTCAGAGTGATCTGAAACCCATTATACAGAAAGAGGCGGGGACCAAAGAAAAGAAATTGATTTATGCCGGCGGGGGG
>CAYRTV010000417.1:0-2527 GCA_964427225.1 uncultured Eubacteriales bacterium | reverse complement strand
CGATAAATACAATAATTAAGCAAAATAACAATGCCCTTCGGGCACAAAAAAACTTACTCACAGAAACCTCCTTTTTTGTTTGATAATCTAACCAACATAATATATTATATCCAATATTAAATTAAATGTTTTTTTTATTGGAGGTCCGAAAAAATGCGGGGGAAAATAAGCTCTATTTTTTCTATTCTTTTTCTGTTTATCTTAATGTCTTTGGTCTTGACTTGGGCCGGCTGTCAATCACAAAATAACGGAAACAACGCATTAACGCATTTCTCCATGGTTTTTCCGGAATCAGTCGAAACCAAGCCAATTGACGGCCGTCTTTTGCTCATGATATCTGACGACAAGAGCCGTGAACCCCGGTTTCAGATCAGTACAGGCCCGGACACGCAGCTTATTTTCGGGATGGATGTCAATGGTCTATCACCAGGAAAACCGGCTGTGATCGCCGGATCGGTCTTTGGTTATCCGCTTACCGGACTAAAAGATATCCCTCCCGGTGAATACCAGGTGCAGGCTTTGCTCAACCGGTATGAGACTTTTAATCTTCAAGACGGCCGAACATTAAGTCTTCCTCCTGACAAAGGTGAAGGTCAGAAATGGAACCGGAAACCGGGTAATCTTTACAGCACGCCTCAAACCGTAACGATAGATCCCGGCAAAAACGAAGTTATTGATATTGTTCTCGATCAAAAAATTCCGGAAGCGGATTTTCCGGAGGAAACCGACTATATTAAGATTGAAAAAATCCGCAGTGATCTTCTCAGTGAATTTTGGGGCCGCGATATGCATCTCGGAGCTCATGTGCTTCTTCCGCATGGCTTTGAAGATCACCCGGAAGCGCGGTATCCCCTCGTCATAAACCATGGTCATTACAGCAATCCCTATTTGTTTGATTTATTCCGGGAAGAACCGCCGGATC
The DNA here is from genome assembly GCA_964427225.1 of uncultured Eubacteriales bacterium. Taxonomy (GTDB): domain Bacteria; phylum Acidobacteriota; class Aminicenantia; order Aminicenantales; family Aminicenantaceae; genus CAYRTV01. The sequence goes on along the minus strand of CAYRTV010000417.1, from coordinate 1,605 downwards.
CGGACTTGGAGCCGGAATACAGCGCCCGTTTTGACTGGGAAGGCTACAACCGCACGGTCCAGGAATATGCCTATAAATTTTACCAATATTGGACAGCACCCGAAACACCCCGAATGATCCTGGTCACCATTCAGCATCCCAATCCCTATTTTGATGATTCCTATGCCGTCAACTCCGCTAATTTAGGTCCATACGGCGACGCGATTATGCACGAACTCGTCCCTTACATTGAAAACAAATACCGGGGCATCGGTGAAGGCTGGGCCCGTTTCGTTTACGGCGGGTCGACCGGCGGCTGGGAAGCGCTGGCGGCACAGGTTTTTTATCCGGATGATTTCAACGCCTGTTTCGCGGCCTGCCCCGACTCGATCACCTTCCGCTCCTTTTTTATCGTCGATATCTATAATCATGAGAATGCCTATTATGCAGACAGCCGGTGGAAATGCACCGAACGGCCCGGCAACCGCAATTATTTGGGAGAACTTTCCAACACCATGGAAGAAATAAACCACCTGGAACTTGTTTTGGGGACCAACAGCCGCTCGGGCGGAACTCTGGATATCTATAATGCCGTTTATTCGCCCCCGGGAGAAAATGGCTACCCGGCCCCGGTCTGGAATAAAAAAACCGGTCTCATTGATAAAGAAGTGGCGCAATACTGGAAAGAAAACTATGACCTGCTCGAAATCATGAAACAGGACTGGACGACACTGGGGCCAAAACTGGAAGGCAAAATCCATATCTACTGCGGGGATATGGACAATTGGTATCTGAACAACGCCGTTTATTGGATGGAAGATTTCCTGGAAAGCACGGAGGATCCCTATTACAACGGCGACATCGATTACGGCGACCGGGAAGAGCATTGCTGGAACGGAGACCATTGCCGTCCGAATGCCGTCTCCCGTTTAAGGTATCAGCAGATGTACGCTCCCAAGATGGTAGAGCGCATGCTGAAAAACCATCCTGCGGGCGCGGATCTTACCAGCTGGAGATACGAATAAGGCCGTCACGGCCTGGGAGGAACCCCTGGGAAAATGGCACATCATGTCATTCTGAGGAGCGAAGCAGCGAAGGATCTCAAACTGCTTGTCCTTGCGATTCGCATTTGGGATACTTAGTCCTGCGATTAACTCAGGAGAGAGTGAGAAGTGAGAAGTGAAGAGTGAAGAGTAAAGAGTAAAGAAAAATGAAAGGGGCGAATATGCAAAAAAAATTAAAAAAACATGGATCTTATTTTTATGGATCACTACTCGTTGGAATCATGATCATGATACTTATCGGATGTGCGGTAACGCCCAGGCATTCATCCCTCAAGTTCAATGTCACACTGTCCCAAGCGGCATTTGAAGGAATCAATGAACTAGGCCTGGATACGCCTGTTAAAGGGCGGGTATTTGCTATACTATCCCGGGATGGAGAAAGAGAACCGCGGCTATCCACCGGAGTGACGGGTGTCCCTCTTTGGGGAATGGATGTACGGGATTGGAAAGGCGGAGAACGCGTGACCATTGAACACGGCAAAGAATCCGTGCGCGGATATCCCTATGAGCATACCCATGAAATACCGCCGGGTGACTACTTCGTTCAGGCTTTTCTCAATGT
>CAYRTV010000416.1:0-2544 GCA_964427225.1 uncultured Eubacteriales bacterium | reverse complement strand
ACTATCCTCCCTGAACAGACGCTGCAAAATGAGTTCATTGATATCATTGCAATCGGGGAAGGGGAGGAAACCATCGTCGAATTGGCCGGGCTGTTGAAGCAGAAAAAGCATGGTGAATCTGATTTAAGGGTTGTTAAGGGGATCGGATTCCGCTCAGCTGGAGAGCCTATTATTAATGAGAAAAGACCCTTTATAAAAAACCTGGACAAGTATGCCCCGGCCTGGCATCTGGTTAATGTGGATAAATATATTTATTCGGGGAGTCATTTTTATTCTCAGATTGGATCCAAACTGTCCGGCGAGAAAGTGGCGGCGATGTATACGTCGCGAGGATGCCCTTGGAAATGCGGCTATTGTTATAATCAAGCCGTGAATAAACGCACTTTCCGCAGCCATAGTGCGGATAAGATTCTTCAGGAAATCGCATTCTGGAAAAAACGTGGTGTGACCACGATCATTTTTGAAGATGATAATTTTTTCAGTAACAAAAAGAGGGTCTTTGATATCATTCAAGAGGCCGATATTAAGTGGTCAGCCACAATAAGGGCGGATTATATCGACCGTTGGGGCGAGGATTTCGTGCGCGAACTCAGCCGGAATGGATGTGTGGAACTGCGGATAGGGGCGGAATCCGGTTCTCCTAAGATGCTGGACATTATGCAAAAAGATATCACTATCAATCAGGTCAGAGAAGCAGTGGAGCTTTGCGACCGGTTTGAAATAAATACTCTGCTTAATTTTATGGTAGGGATACCGGGAGAAAAGTGGAAAGATGTGACGGCGACCCTGGATTTCATGGATGAACTCGAAGCAAAAAGCACATATGCATCTATCGGATCTCCGGCTGTCTTTGTGCCTTGGCCCGGGACCTGCTTAAGCGAGTTAGCCGAGCAAAAAGGATTGACTCCTCCTGAAACGTTGGAAGGGTGGACAAAACAATGGGCCCAGAGATCAAAGCTGGCCCCGTATCACGATAAAAGAATCAAGTTTTTAGGGTTTTACAAAAGCTTGATTCGCAGGGAACCGGACCGTTTGCGGTTTCCGTTTTTCGTCAAAATTCTCCAGCGAATGGCGGCCGCCAGATGGAACAAAAGATTTTTCCGTTTTCCGGTCGACTATTATATCCCGCATTTTTTTCTCAATGTATTGCGGAAAGCCGGATTGAGAAAATTATCAGGGGCTATTTATGATTAAAAAAGTCTCGGTCTGAATATGTCTGTTTTTCTCGAAGCTTTGCGATCCATTCCCGGCCCCTTTGGATTGGGTGTCCGCTGCCTTAAAACCAACCTGTTGACCCGCTTTTCCCTCCCAGAGCCGCCCAAAGCCCTGTGTTTATATGTGACCTATCAATGCAATTTCCGGTGCCTTATGTGCGGCATCTGGCAAATAAATAAGGATAACGATGTTGCGCCGGACATGACTCCGGAAGAAATCGAAACTGTTTTATCCGACCCTTTGTTCCGGCGGCTCGAATTTGTCAATATCAATGGAGGAGAACCCAATTTAAGAACAGATCTTCCCGACATTGTTCAAATGCTGATCCGCACACTACCCCGGCTGAAAACCATCACACTAAATTCAAATGGGGTTCCGGTTAACCGAACTGTGCGCAATATCCGGATGATTTCACCCCTTTGCCGCGCCCATGGTATCCGGTTTTCCATCAGCATTTCGCTTCATGATCTGGGAGACAATTTTGATGTCATAGCGGGAAGAAAACAGGCTTTTGCAAAAGTCAGCCGGACCCTGCGGGAACTCAAGAAGCTTCAGCCTGAAATGAAATTCTTTTTATCCATAAATTGTGTTATCACCGGATTGAATTTAGGCCATTTAAATAGATTAAGAAAATGGGGGGAACAGGAAGGCATTCCGGTGAATTACACCCTGGGAGAAATCCGCGAGCGGTTTCTCAATGAATCCATGCGGGATGTATTCGTATCCGGGAATCAAAAGCAGAAGCTGATCCGCTTCTTTAATAGTCTGGCAGCAGAGAAAAGCTTTTTTAACCATCATGCTTACCGGTATAAACAATTGGCTGATATGCTGCAAAGCCCGCAATCGCGGCATATGCCCTGTCATTATTACATGTTTGGAGCTATTCTCGGTTCAGATGGACAACTGTATTATTGTAAAGACAGCCGCTCTTTGGGAAACTGCCGCTCGGAACCGGCCTTTCGGCTGTATTATCAATCGGAAAATCTGGATTACCGGCGGCGGCATTTGCGGCAGCGGAAATGCCGTTCCTGTCCGCCGAATACCTTTAACCGGTTTGAATTCGAAAAAGAGCTGCCGCGCTATATTCAGTTTTTAGTAAGAAAATGATGACGCTGCCGCGCCAATTATTAAATATGGCTGCCGGGGCCGTTGATCTTTACCGCAGCTGGTCCGGGGTAGCCCGGGTTCAATCCCGGCGGATGCAGCATTTGGTGACGTATGCCTGTGAGAATGTCCCATATTACCGGAATTTACTGGATCAGCAAGGAATAACACCTGGTGACATAAAAAACCGGGAAGACCTGGCTTTGATCCCGATCACCGGCAAAG
>CAYRTV010000415.1:0-2555 GCA_964427225.1 uncultured Eubacteriales bacterium | reverse complement strand
CAAAACGGGGGGGCTATTTACAAGCTGAACCTGTCAACCGGGCAGACCCAAAAGGTCAATGTCAACATTCATTTTGACAATCCCAATACCCTGCCTTATTTCAAAAATGTCAAAGAAAACATTGTCAGTTTTGATGTATCTCCAACCGGAAAGCGAGGTGTTTTTGAAGCCCGGGGGGATATTTATACTGTTCCGGCCGAACACGGCGTGGTTTATAATTTGACCCGGACCCAGGGCGTACGCGAAATGGACCCTAAATGGTCTCCGGACGGCCGCTACATTGTTTACAGCTCTGACAAAACCGGGGAATACGAATTATATCTGATCGACCGGGCTCAGAATAATGAAGTGATACAGTTAACCAAAAACAGCCGCACCTGGCGTTTTCCGCCGGTATGGTCTCCCGACAGCAGCAAGCTGCTGTTTTCCACCAAAGACCTGGGACTTCAGCTTTTTGATACCAAAACCAAACAGTCTCTCATTATTGACAAAGCCCAGACATCCGATATCACCACCTACCGATGGTCCCCGGATTCCCGCTGGGTGGCATATATCAGAAACGGCGGCAATGAACAGCCGGCGGTCTGGACGTATTCACTGGAAACCGGGCAGGCGACACAGCTGACCGATGATATGTATCAAGATTTCACACCGGAATTTTCAGCGTGCGGGAAATATCTCTTTTTCCTGTCCAACCGGGATTTCAATCTCAATTTCTCAAGCTTTGAATTTGATTACGTCTACGACAACGCCACCCGTATTTACGCGGCAGCCTTAACGGCCGATACCCTTCCCCTGATTCCGGATAAAAACGACATCGAAACTTTACCCGCAACTAAAGAACAAAAAGACGGCGAGCAGAAATCATCCGAAACTGAACCCGTTTCCATCGATTTTGAGAGTATTAATGACCGTATCATTTCCCTCCCCCCGAAAGCCGGAAACTATCGCGGGATTTGGGCGGTTGAAGGCGGCCTGCTCTATCTCTCAGGCGGAGAACTTCATCAGTTTAAATTTGACGGAGAAAAAGACACTGTCATCATTAAGGGAATTTCCGGCGGAGAATTGTCAGCGGATAAATCTAAATTTATGTACCGGGCGGGACGCAATTTCGGCATCATCACCTTAAAACCGAACCAAAAGCCTGGTGACGGCGCATTGGACCTCAGCGATATGACAATGAAAATTTACCCCCTTAAGGAATGGAAGCAGATTTACAACGATGGCTGGCGGATCTACCGGGAATGGTTCTATGTGAAAAACATGCACGGCGTCGACTGGAATGCCATGCGGGAAAAATACGCCAGGCTGCTGCCTTATGTCAGCCACCGGGCCGATTTGGATTTTCTGTTCGGGGAATTGGTCGGCGAGCTCAATGTCGGACACGCTTATGTCAACTGGGGCGATTTCCCCAGAGTGGAAAGAGTGGAAGGCGGACTGGTTGGGGCTATGTTTGAAGCGGATGAGAATTCCAACCGCTATATTATCAGCAAAATTCTTCCGGGAGAAAACTGGAATGAACGCACCCGGTCACCCCTGCGGCAGCTGGGGATTCAGGTCAACGAAGGAGATTACCTGATTAGTATCAACGGCTATGATGTCACCACCAAAGACAATCCTTACCAATTTTTAGAAAACACCGCCGGAGAAAAAATCACCATCCGCTTTAATTCCAAACCCGAAGCGGAAGACGCAAGGGAGTACTGGATCAAACCGGTAGGCAGCGAACAAAACCTGCTCTATCTGGATTGGGTTCAGACCCGCAGACAGATGGTTGAGGAACTGTCTGGAGGACGCATCGGTTATTTCCATGTCCCCAATACGTCCATAGACGGCAACCGGGAGCTGTTTAAAGGCTTTTATGCCTTTGAAGATAAAGATGCTCTCATTATTGATGAAAGGTATAACGGAGGCGGATTTATTCCCGATGTCATGATCCGGCTGCTCAACCGTCAAATCCTCAATTATTGGGTCCGCCGCGGTTTGGAATTAACGTCCACTCCCGCTACGGCGCATGTCGGCCCTAAAGCCATGCTGATCAATCACTACAGCGCCTCCGGCGGAGACGCTTTCCCATATTATTTCCGGGAAAAGCAGCTGGGAACACTGATCGGAACACGTACATGGGGAGGGCTGGTCGGCATGTCAGGAAATCCTTCTCTTATAGACGGCGGAAATTTAGCCGTACCTACCTTCGGATTTGTGAACAAGCAGGGCGAATGGGATGTCGAGGGACTGGGCGTACCGCCGGATATTGAAGTCTATGACCGGCCGGAAGAAATCGTCAAGGGCCATGATCCCAGCCTGGAAAAAGCCGTGGAAGTTCTGATGAAAGAACTGGAGCAAAATCCGCCGGATAAAGTCGTAAAGCCCGAAGATCCCGACCGTTCCAAATGGCACGAAAAAAAGAAAAAGTGACCCGATAGGGTCATCCTGAGGCCTGCGCAGCAGGCCTTAAGGATCTCATACTGCTTCGTTAAGTAAAAGTAAAGAGTAAGGAGTGAAGAGGAAACTGTCATCCTGAGCGTAGCGAAGGATCCCAAACGGCATCGTAT
>CAYRTV010000414.1:0-2568 GCA_964427225.1 uncultured Eubacteriales bacterium | reverse complement strand
GGTGACAACTATGAGGATATTGTTCCCGGAATCCGCATGCTTTCCACTTACCGCGGATGGCGTGACCACAATGTGATTGAAGAAGTCGTGGCTTTTTTAAGCGATACGATCACCATCGGCAATTTCACCGCAATCCTGGGTCTTCGCTACAGCTCTCAATCTCCTAAGGTCGAAGAATTCACCATGACCGCGGTGGAACCGGACAACGGCGCCTGGACCAACAATGTCACTCCCGCCGCCGCTTCCGCTATCGATAAGATACTGCCGGGACTGACTGTCCCCACCATTGACCCGGATTATTCCTGGAACGTGCTCACCCCCAGAATCGGACTGACCTATGATATTACCGGAGACGGCCGGAACGTCCTGAAGCTGTCCCTGGCTCAGTTCGGCGATTACATGGGATCCGGCACAGCCGGCTATTTCAGGCCCATTGGGCTGGGCGGCTGGATGGATTTCTGGTGGATGGATAACGGCGACAGCATGGCCGCTCTTGATGAGCTATACTGGGTGACCGCCACGGATAAGAGCCCGCAGCGGGTTTTTGACGATGCCGGCAATTTCATCGGCCCGGTTGACGGCGCCTACGGCATCATGTGGTCCGGCTATGATTTTAATGATCCTCTTGCCGTGGATGCTAACAACCAACGCTATACCCTGGCGGATGATTTAAGCTCCACCCGCACGCAGGAAATCATGCTGACCTTTGAAAAAGAGCTGATGCCTGATTTCGGCGTGGCGGCTGACCTGACCTACCGCCGGTTCGACAGGCAAAAGTGGAACCTGGAATATGATCCCGCCACTGGCACGATACAAAACCAGGGTGAATATGTCCAGGTCGGCACCATCCCCGATGAAATTGGCGGTTACTCCACCATGGATGCGGCCGGACGGCCTTATTACCTCAAGTCCGGCGACGTTCCCTACAGATATTACCGTTACCGGGAACACCGCCCCGATTATTACCAGGACTACAAGGGCATAACGTTTCGCGCCACCAAGCGGATGTCCAACAAATGGATGCTTAACGCCTCTTTCACCCTGCAGGACCAGCGGCAGTACTTCGGCGATGAAGGCTATCTGAACCCCACCAACCTCTGGGCTACAGACGGCATTGTCCGTGCACCTTCCATTGGAGGGACCAGCGGAAAAATCAATATGGACGTTTTCTCCGCCTGGCTGTTCAAAGTTTCAGGACTCTATGCCCTGCCTTACGACTTCAACATTTCCCTTTCGTTCAACGCCCGTCAAGGCCACATCATTCCCCATACATCAACAATCTATGATTACAACGCACCCAACCCCTATAACCGCAGCATTAATGTTTACCTGGAAGAGTACGGAAACGAACGCCTGCCCACCTTCTACAACCTCAATTTCCGGCTGGAAAAAGTGGTCCGGGCCGGCGACTACGGCAACATCTACTTCATGGCCGACCTGTTCAACGTCCTTAACTCCGCTATCATGAACCGCAGGTATTCCCGCCACCACGGCACCTTCTATCCCCACAACGGTTCTTTTGCCCAGAACGCCACCGATTACCTTGCCAATGAAATCCTGAACCCGCGCGTTCTCCGCTTCGGTATCCGCTTCCAGTTCTAATCGCAGCAGATATAAGTACTTAGCTGATACAAAGCCCCTTTCCTCGCAGGAGGGAAGGGGCTTTTTTTTTCTTGTCATCCCCAGGCCGCGGAGCGGCCGTGGGGATCTTAGACGACTTTGCCTCCAAAACCGTAAATCATAAACATTGAATCGCAAATCGACTGCTCGTGACGAAGCGTCTCTTTGTGACTACGTAATAGACTGATTTTAAATAAAATAACTTTTCACTTTTTACTTTTAACTAAAACTAAGCCGTTTGGGATCCTTCGCTTCGCTCAGGATGACTATTTTCATGCTGATGCGGACACAGCATGACAGTGTCGTGTTATTTTTGAGATTTGATTTTTGATTTAATATGTGTCCGGATTTTCTTTTTGCCTGCGGGCAATGTTCTGGGTCACCATCGGAAGCTGTTTAAGAGTCTCAATTTCCAGCGGGGATGGCGTCACTTCAGCCTTAAGGTATGCTTCAAAATCCTCCAGGCTTTTGGGAGAGAAAAAATCTCCGATTAAGGCCGGCCAGGATACAATGCCTTTTCGTTTGAGCTCCCGGAGGGTTTTAAGCGGATAATGATAAAATTCTTTACCTGCGCCGCTGATGGTTTCGAAGCTGTCCGGGTCGATGCCTTTAAGCCCCACCCGGACTTTCACATTAAGGCCGTGAAATTGATCCAGCATTTGAGGCTGATATCCCAGAAAAATGCCGTTGGTATCCACAATCACCGGAGAGCCGGGACGGTAACGGGAAAGAATCTTTAAGATCTCCACCAAGTGCATGAAGGACCGGTGACCCAAGATAGGTTCGGCTCCGCTGAGCCGGAATAATCCCAGATGATTTTTTTGGGCTAAAAACAGCATCCGGCTGGCGGTTTCATGCGGGGAATAATAATCCCGGTAGCGGTCCGGGTTAAGATTGCGGTTGTAATTCCAGCAGTAAGCGCACAGCAGGGAACAGCCGACGGTTTCC
>CAYRTV010000413.1:0-2599 GCA_964427225.1 uncultured Eubacteriales bacterium | reverse complement strand
TTCCTCGCCGCAAACCGAAATTTGCGGCAATCTCGGCCCGTGAATAATCCAGGCTAGAAACATAAATTTGCCGCGGGAACTCAGCCAAAGCAAAACCAAAAATATCGCAGTTCCGATAATGAGAACCAAAATGCTGTCCAGGAGACCAGCCAGAAATGCATTGAATCCGATAATACCCCATTTCTGAAGATCAAATGGACTGAATAATGCGGACTTCATCCGCTCCCAAGCCCGGGTAAAGGGAACAATAAATTCAATTTTCATAACCAGCCTCCGTTTAATGGATACATCGATACATACGAAAAGCCGGCCAAAAGTTTATTTCAATCAGTAAAGAACATTCTCTTCTCCGTGTTCCTCAATCCGCTTAGTGATCCACTCTATGATCAGATCTCTTCTTAACAGAACAGCTTCGATTTCATCATCCTGCAGGTATTCTCCGGTTACTTCCCGGATAATATCAAAATTCAAACCCTTCATTTTATCAACTAAATCACGAGGGAGCTGTTTCATCAGCCGCGGCCCTTCATGGTATTTTTCATCATAAATGAGCCTTTTGGTGAATTTTTTTGATGTCCGAAAACTGCGGGAGTGATCAATAAGAAGCATCCGCCAATCTTCTGTGATCAGAAATTGATTCTGGTGGCGGTCTTCGTTGGCGATCAGGTTGTCAAACGCCCGCTGCAGATACAGAGCCCGGTTCCAATGGAACACTTTATAGGATGGAACATCAATGTTGTCATCGTATTTATCTTTCATGCTGATTTTATAATCTACGATCAATTGGCAGGAACCCCGGTCGCCGTTAAGCCGCTTTTCCACCGTCGGCGGCACCATAAACAATCCCAGGTATTTATCCAGTCGGTAAGCCGCGATTTCCCAGCGCCAATTTTCTATATATCCCTTTTGTCTCCCTTCCGGGTTTTTCCAAATGGCTTGCCGCTGGAGTCCGTCTTTTTCTAAAGTCAGTTTCCAGGGCTCTGTCACCGCTTCCCTCCGGCTCCAAGGCTGTTCGGAATCAAGGATATCCGCTGTTTGTAGGTATTCTTCCCATTTCGCCCTTTCAGCTGTTTCTTCCTGAGTGAACTGTCCCAGGGAAAAAAGCACAAAAGCAGATCCAACCATAAAAATCCCCAAAATAGTTTTTTTGTTTGGCATGTCATCCCCTCCTGAACATAAATTAACAACAGCTTTTGCTGGTGTCAACAATAAATAAAAAGATTTTCTGTCACTGAATTAAATAACACCGGCCTCCTACAAAGCGGCTGCGGTAATACGGCAGATCGAGCCGGTCTTTGCGAATTCTTGTGTTTTTGCCTGGTGCATGAATAAAATGCCCGTTGCCTACATAAATCCCTACGTGGGAAACACGGCTTGGAGAATGCCCCGTCGCAAAAAACACCAAATCCCCTTTTTTAAGATTGGAAAGGCTGACAGCCAAGCCGGTTTCAAACTGCCGTCGGGAATTCCGGGGTAAATTGAACCCATTAAGCTTATATACCGCCATAGTCAATCCACTGCAGTCAAACCCAGTTTCTGGAGAAGAACCTCCCCAGGAATATTTGATGCCGGTAAAATTCTCCGCTGTCTGTACAATTTTCTTCCTTAAGTAGCCGGGGCCGCTAACATCTGCCTTGGCAGCAGGATATTCTTCGGGACGAACAATATAATAATCCGGAATGAGTTTGTCCCGGAGTAAATCCATTGCATGTACCAAAGCCCTTTCGCGGGAAGAAAAGTCACCAAACCGGACTTTATAGAGTCCCGATTCGTGCCGGAAGTAATAAGCATCCAAACCTGCCTGCTCTAAGAGCTTTGTAAGGTTAATAGCATTATTGATATCGGCAAAGGCTCCCACTTGGATCACATATCCGGTACGAATCAGAGTTTCTGATTTCACCGTCGGCTGAACCAGGAGCGGCCGGCGGCACCCTGCTCCATATATGATTACAGTTGTCAGAATAATGCCATATGCCGCTGTTTTTTTAGTCATGATTATTTTCTATACCATATGAGGTGAAAAAACAAAACACATTCCCCTCATTTCCGGCAAAAGAATTCTTTTTTGAATAATGAAATAAAGTTAAAATAAAATAAGAGGATAACATAAATGCAAAATAAGAATATATCCAATTTCATTTCCTTTTCTTTTTTTTTGATAGCTGCGATCCTCTTAAGCGGGTGCGGCGGCTTCAGTGCTTTTCCCGGCAGTTCTCCGGATTCCGGAGGCAGCAGCAACGCTCAAACCCAGTTTTCGCCGCTGGAATATTTTCAGGAGGGGATACGGAATTTTAATCATTTCAAATATCAGCAAGCCATACAAAATTTTGGCAAGGCCCTGGAAGCTGACCCCGGGCATCATGGGGCCCTGTTTTACCGGGGACGGTGCTTTATAAAAATGAACAATTTGAATCAGGCCTTACAGGATTTCAATAAAATACTTCATTTATACAGCCGAAGTTCAAAAGGGTTAGCCGGACGGGCCGAAGTGATGATTGAACGAAAGAATTATATAGCAGCCATGCACGAAGTTGAAAAAGCTATCGCCTCTGACAGAAACATGGCATATGCCTGGTACCTAAAAGGCTTGATTTATGGG
>CAYRTV010000412.1:0-2605 GCA_964427225.1 uncultured Eubacteriales bacterium | reverse complement strand
AGACGTGTGCTCTTCCGATCTCAGGGTCCAATATTTTTTTAGCTAATTTCAATTCTTCGATCAGGAGCTGATGGAAGAATTGAAATTAGCTAAAAAAATATTGGACCCTGGGGAAATCATCTATGTAGGCGACGCCTTGACCGGACAAGACGCGGTCAAAAGCGCCTCTCAGTTCGAAGAAAAAATCGGCCTGACCTCTATCATCTTAACTAAACTGGACGCTGACGCCCGGGGAGGCGCTGCGCTTTCTATTGTATTCATGACCGGAAAACCGATAAAATTCATCGGGACTGGAGAAAAATTCGACCGACTGGATACCTTTCATCCCGACCGGATGGCATCCCGGATTCTGGGTATGGGCGACATGCTCAGTCTAATCGAAAAAGCGGAAAAAGAAACCGATGCCAAACAGGCTGAAGAGCTGGCAAAAAAAATAAAAAAGCAGGAATTCACTTTGGAAGATTTTCAAAAGCAATTGAAGCAAATAAAGAAAATGGGCTCGCTGTCGCAAATTTTAAGCAGTTTGCCCGCGGGAGGCTCCTTTAAAAATATCAATAAACTGCAGGTGGACGATAAAAAGTTAATTTATTTCGAAGCTGTTATCAATTCCATGACTCCGGAAGAACGAAGAAATCCTAAGATCATCAACGGCAGCCGCCGCAACCGGATCTCCCGGGGAAGCGGGCGACCCGTATCCGAAGTGAATCAGCTGCTGAAACAGTTTTCGGAGATGAAAAAAATGATGAAAAGCTCGAGATTTAAAAAGATGATGTCGTCGACTCTTCCCCACTAATCCGCCGTACTTCGACTTTAAAATTCCCGCTGTTATCTTCTGTGACCAGTTCATTCACGCCTAAAAATAATTGTCCGCCCATAGGAATTTCCACCCGGCGTCTCTCTCCGATATAAAAATACTCGATCAGCTCATTGCGGATTTCTTCCCCGGTTTCTTCATCTTCCTCCACAGAAAGCAGCAGGACGACCCGTCCGATCAAAGCCCCGATATTCTGATCCTCAAGCGGCTGCTGGACTGTCTTAAAGTCATCGTAACCCTGCGGGCCGCAGTACGCCATGGGATTTCCCCGCTGCAGGGAAATCATTCCGGAAGCACGAAAATGCAGGACCTGCCCTCTTCTTACATCAAATCCGGTGTCAAGCCAATGCCGATCGGCCGGTACCGTCAAGTTATACGTTCGCCCGCGAATAAGCTCCATTCTTTTCACAGCTTGCCTCGCCGGTAAAAAGATCCCGCTTCCCAGGACCAAAACCGCCAGCCCAATTCTTCCCGCTTTTTTTAGGTATATTTTTAAACGTCGGATCATGTTTTATCCCTTTTTCCCTTTTTCAATACAGATACCATCTGTTCATGAATCAAACCGTTCGTGGCTAATATTTCTCCCCGGCCGGCTTGAAAAGGACCGCCCAGGAAATTAGAAATACGTCCGCCGGCTTCTTCAACTATTAATGCCCCCGCCTCCATATCCCATGGAGCTAATTTCATTTCCCAAAACCCATCAAAACGTCCGCAAGCCGTATGACAAAGATCCAAAGCTGCGGAACCGCATCTTCGGACCGCCTGGGCCTTGACGGCTAAACGGGCAAAATGATCCAGATTATTGACCCTGCTTTCTCTAATGTCATAAGGAAAACCCGTAGCCAATAAGCTTTTTCCCAAGTCGTCTTCCCTGGAAACCCTAACGGCTATGCCGTTCAGCTCAGCTCCCTGCCCCCGGCGAGCGGTAAACATTTCCTCCCGCGTGGGATCATATACGACTCCTAAAACACTCTCCTCGCGATGCAGCAGAGCAATAGAAATACAAAATACCGGAAAATCATGGGCATAATTCGTGGTTCCATCCAATGGGTCTATCAGCCAGCGAAATTCAGACCCTTTTTCTTTTCGCAGTTCTTCTTCGCCTAAAATATCATGGCCCGGAAATTGTCCTTGAATGAGATTGGAAATCAACTTCTGCGATTCCCTGTCTGCATCCGTCACCAGGTCAATGACACCTTTATAGCTGATTTCTTTGCTGCCGCCCCGTCGGCGCAGCAGCAGCCTTCCTGCTTCGCAGGCTGCTTCCCGAGCGGTATGCAATGCTTTGTTGATCGTCATGCTGTCATTCCAAAGCCCCCGGCACTATCATCGTCCGGCAGCGGGCTATCATCTTATCAACTCTGGCTGTTTTCGGCAATATTTAAACCTTTTGTACAACCTGTCGTAGTTATATTATGATAAACTCATTCAGAGAGGACAAAATGAACAATCAGCAGAACAAACGCCGCACAAGCAAAAAACCTTATATTATAGCTGCTGCCATTGTGCTTTTGGCGCTGATCATATTTTTCAATCTCCAAGCGCAAAGAGAAAAAAGCCTGACAGTGACCGTAGAAAAAGCGGATCGACGGGACTTGACCTCAAAGATATCCGCCAGCGGTGAAGTTAAACCCCGGAAAAACGTCAACATCAGCGCCCATATTCCCGGGCGGATCGTTGAAATAGGGGTAGAAGAGGGGGGAAAAGTGGAAAAAGACGATTTTCTCCTCAGATTAGAATCAACCCAATACGAAGCCGATGCAGAAAGAGACCAGGCCCGAATTAAATCCC
>CAYRTV010000411.1:0-2615 GCA_964427225.1 uncultured Eubacteriales bacterium | reverse complement strand
GGTCATTGAAATACCACAGCCAAAAGGGCATGTACCGTTCGTTTCCCTCATCGCCTAAATCCCGGCGGGAGAAAAAAGAATCCAGCAATTCACCGTGGCAGACCAGTATGTTGGTCTTATCGTCCGAAAAATTACGCTTATAGCCGGCCAGCCTGTCAATCAGCCTTTGTCCTTCTAAAGGCAGAAAAGCAAGCCCGGCGACTCTAACATCTTCGTTCTCAAAAATGTGGAAGTTATCTTTCAGAATGGAGGTGTCATTCCCGAAATGGAGGCCGCCTTGAAAGGAATCCTGGTCGTGATTGCCGGGAATGATCAATATTGTAAATCCATTTCCGGAAAAGAGGGCGCGGATTTTTGGGCGGAGCTTTTCCGCATCCACCCCTTGATCAAAAAGGTCTCCGCTGATAATGCACACATCTATTTTTTCTTTTTTCCCAATCTCGATAACCTGCTCCAGTGCTCGCCAGCGTTCGTCTTCATGTTCCCGCAGATGTATGTCGGCTGTATGCAGTATTTTCATTTTAGGTGCCTATTCAAGTATATAAAAATGATGCGGGATTCACAATGCAGCCTATTTGGTTTTAATCCGCCGGCTGCAGAGCTATGCCTGCGGGTTATGACCCGGTTCCGGAAGATTCATTGGAAATGGAAGCCGGCTGCGGCTTGTTCTTAATGTCATAGGTCAATAACCGGGCTGCCAGATTACCGTGCCGGCGAATCCAGATCAAGGGTGAAAAATTATACAGAACTAAAATAGCGGCATCGAAAGTTTTATAGAATTCCGTGTGCGCCTGTTTGATATTGAGCCCCAAGGTCAAAGAAAGCAGCAAGGCGGAAAACAGGATTAAATACAAGCTGCTGAACAGCATGGTGCCTTTGGCTCTTTGCATGATTTCATCTTCGCGGGTGAGCCATAATAGACGCAAGATCATAGTAAAAGATGCGGCAATGACTACGGTTTCATTGAAGACGACCAGAAGCCTGGTCATGATCTGATTGTACGGACTGGGCAGAGTTAAAAAGGCAATCAGTGGAAGGGTTATGAAAAATAGGCTCAAATAAATAAAAATTCGCTGAAACGATCGGGATAAAGGACGGCTCAGAATTTCCGCGTTCATCTCCAGGAAGGAATACAGCCAAAGAAATTTGAGCGCGGCCATGAAAACCAAAACAGCGGCTTGAATCCAACTATAAGATTGGGTGGGAATAATAAGGTTGAATAATGGCGAAATTGAGCGAAAGAAAACAACCTCCAGGGCCAACAAATTAAAGAAAAATATATTCCGGATAAAAGCCCGGAACAATCGAGTTTTTTGGTCCAGGGAGTATTTCGAAATCATAAGGAGAATGGTCACGGCGGCAGTGAAAGCAGATAAAAAGGTAAGAAAATCGAAAATGGTCACGGATTGCCATTAGACCATGTCAGCATTCTAAAAGCAATCTAATGGTCAGGAATGCCGCCATTCATAATCTTAATTTTCGGAATAATCATGAGATTTATTTTAAGCATAATTCCGGTTGAGGAAATAGGAATCCCCAATCCTGCGACGCTCTTCATGAACTAATGTGAAATTGCGGGCTTTAAGGAACCGGATGCATTTTTCTCTTAGCTCGGCCGAATGCCATTCCAGGACAATTTTCCGAACTTGGCCGAGCACAGACTCGCTGCTGCTAAGAATATTCCATTCACTGTTCTCAGCATCGATTTTGAGAATATCCGCTTCGATCAATTCAAATTGCCTGAATAAAGACGGCACGGTAATGGTTTTTACTGGAATGACCTGAATCCATTCCGGCCGGACCCAAGGCCGGGACTGGTTCATTATATCGATTGATGATATGGAGCTTACATGGGGATAGATCTCGATTTTCCCGGATCCGTTTTTTTCTCTCACGGCTGCCTGCACCGTTTGGATATCATCAAAACCATTGGCTTTTATATTGCGGGTCAAAATCTGAAATGTATCCGGGACGGGCTCGACGCTGATAATGCGAAGGCCGGGATTGCGGGATTTCATGTAGAGGGTGTAGAAACCTTCGTTTGCCCCGATATCAATGACCGAAGAGCAATTTTTGGGCTGAAATTCCGGAATTTTCGTATGCACGTGGTCGCGGAAAATTTCAATATATGTATCTATCGAACCCGGCGCCAGATCTTTTCTGAAGAAGAAAACCAATTTTCCCAAATGAATATCGGTGTATCTCTTGTCTTTGATAACAAGATTCTCAAATAAGATCCGCTGCCTGTCTTTAGCGATTGCATCAAGTTTAGCTCGATCTTCTTTTCGGGATGTCTGAGACTTTAGATAATTAAAATCGGTTTCAACAGACATATCCTAATGTTATCAGGACCGGCCCTTCTGGTGAAGACATTAAAGAAGCGGTTTCTGCAGGTTTCTATTCAAAAAGAGGATGATCATTTATTGATAGTCAGTCGGGGGGATAGATTGATTTATTGGGACAGTCTAAAATAAAAAAAGGCATGAGGCGGAAGTGATGCGGGACAAGGCAAAAGAAAAGAAGAATTCAAAGCAGCGGTACTCATAGATTATTATCTAACCTGGATTATTCACGGGCCGAGATTGCCGCAAATTTCGGTTTGCGGCGAGGAAGTC
>CAYRTV010000410.1:0-2633 GCA_964427225.1 uncultured Eubacteriales bacterium | reverse complement strand
CGCTGATAAAAAAGAATGTGCAAAAACATCGCAATTTTTTTATGAATCATTCAGGTTAGCCAAGAACGACCTGCCGAACATCTATCAGTACACCACCAATCTGAATGAGCAAAGCATGGGATACAGCGATCTGAATACAAGAGACCGTTATTCGATATCCGCCAACGGCACCCTGTTTATCGATGATTTCCTGGGGCCGCACGAATGGAAAGCCGGAGTTGAGTTCATGCAGGGCAATACCGGCCGTGAACTGGCCTGGAACCGGCATCCGGTCAACGGCATGTCTTTCATCACAACTTACCTGGGGCAGCCGTTTTACGGAACTTATTATGAAGCCTATGATCAAAAAAACCAAAGCCGAAACCTGGCGGTTTACCTTCAGGATGCCTGGAGCTTCACGGATAGAATATCCCTTAATCTCGGCTTAAGGTATGAGATGATGCAGGGGATTTATCCTCCGCAGCTGGAAGACGAAGGTGAACAGAGTCTGTTCGGATTCACCTACAACCGCGGCATCACGGAATCCATCGAAGCTTACACCTGGAATACCCTGTCTCCCCGCTTAGGCCTGGTCATCGATGTGACCGGCGACGGCAAAACCGTGATCAAATCCAGTTTTTCCCGGTACTATATGGCCAACCTGACCCAATGGGTCAGCCGGGGGAATCCAAACGGGTGGGTTTATTATTACGGCTCCCTCAACCCTGATTACACCTTTAATCAGTTAGGGGGGTTTTCAGTTGCAGGTCCGGAGTACGCACCCAAATACGGATTCGGAGACTATGATTTCAAACCCCCTTACCTGGATGAATTCATCATCGGTATCGAGCGGGAGGTTTTTGAGGATACCTCCGTCGGCGTTCGCTATATCCGCAAATGGGACCGGAATCTCATCGAAGACGCCGATGCCAACAATCTCGATATCGGCAGACTGATGGAGACAGGCGAGTACAACTGGCTGAATTATAATCCGGTTACGGCCACCGACCCGCATGATAATTCCACCGTCACTTTCTGGGAGCAAATTCAGGTCTACCCCGCTGATCTTTACATGATCAATCCGCCTGATGCTGCAAGAGACTATGATGGTATTGAATTAACCTTTGATAAAAGGTACTCTAACGGCTGGCAGTTGAAAGCATCATACGTATACCAAAAGCAGAGAGGCCTGATCGGAACCGATTTCGGCAACAGCTGGGGGGGCACCGCCTATTATGAAAATCCCAACGCCCATGAAAACGCCACCGGCCGCTTTCCGTTGGAGAGACGGCACCAGTTCAAGGTGCAGGGCATGATACTAGGACCGTTCGGTATCAATATCGGAACCTATTTCCGGTATCTGTCGGGACAGCGGTATACCCGTCAGGTCCGCAGCCAGGATTTCGGATTGAGCTTATCCCAAGGACCGGAAAGCATCTATGCGGAAGAAAGAGGCTCGACCGGATATCCGGATATCTATCTGTGGGATTTGAAACTGGAAAAGGAATTCACCATATCCACCACCAGCTTATCTTTCTTCCTGGACATATTCAGCGTACTCAACCGCAGCACGACGACGAATGTTTATGTTGTTTCCAGTAATCCCGGAATTGATTACCAGAAGGTCGAAGGCATAGAAGATCCGCGTATCTTCCGGATCGGCGCCCGCTTCGAGTTCTAATCTAACATCAGTACCAGCGGATGGGTGAGAGGCGCCGTGAAACCGGCGCCTCTCACCCATCCGCTTAACAAGCTGCCAAGGTCAATCCATATGAAAAAAAGTATTTTATGCATAACCGCATTCCTGTTTCTTTTTGCTTTAATTCTCACCGCTTTCCCCATGGACAGATCCAGAAATATCCTGCTGCTTTTTGATCTGAAGGATTATGATAAACAGATCGATAACACCATCGATTATTTTTTTCAAAATGAACTTCAAGATCATGATCAACTGATCATTATGACACCAACCCGCAAGCTGGCCGGTTATTCCAGTCAAACTATTTCAGAATCCCGGAAAAAAACTCAAAAGGAGGTCAAAGACCTGGTTAGACGGCATACCTCCATATCCGGCGCCGATTACCGGGACATATACAATGAAATGCTCAATATCGTTCAGCAAATCCAGGACGATGCCGGATTTGAAGGCGTTAAAAACCTGATTGCCGCATACGATAACTATCGCAGTGAACTGGCGGAAACCAGAATTATCAATCAAGAACTGCTGCTTAATCTGACGGATATCTTCCAAAGGTCCAAACAAGTAACGGGAGGAACGGATAACCTGATGTTTCTCTTCTTCCAAAGGGAATACCGTCCGGTTCCTAATAAAGATACGTTGAACGCCATGCGGGAAAATCAATTAGTGGCGTTTCAAGCCACGGAGGCCTTTTTAGAAGAACGGTCACGGGTCAATTTTGACACAGAAAAAATCGCTGTCCAATTAAACCAGGCCGGGGTTGATTTCAATTTCACATATATCAGCCATCGAAAGCAAACCTCCACCCGCTATCAACGCATCGATAATTCGGGGGATTTCTATAACGCTATGGAAAAAATCGCCGATTTAACCGGCGGAAAAACAGTAACCACAACCCAGCCCTCCGCTATTTTCAAAACACAATAACGCTGGCGCAGCGAGCCTCCACAAAAAA
>CAYRTV010000409.1:0-2635 GCA_964427225.1 uncultured Eubacteriales bacterium | reverse complement strand
CACTTGCCTTGTTTCTGTATAAAATACGCGTATGCTGTTGGCCGAGAATCGAACGTATGGTCTCCGCTTCCCTTATGCAGTATTTCAGTTCCGGCAATTCCGCCATACGGGAAAACCCCGCTTCAGGAAATTTTTCCACCACCCGGCGCGGGGCATTATTCGCGGCCGCGAGTAAACGGAGCGGCTTTTCTTTTCTCAGGGTCCGCCGGTTCATTTCCATAAATACGGAAGCGCTTCCCGCATAACTTATATGAAAACGGTGCATCAAGAAAACCGGCTCCCGTCTCTCGACCCAAGGACAGGAGAGTGTCTCAAAAGGCAGATAATTGATGTGCCCGCAAGGGACAATGACCATGTTTTCAACACCGCGGAATACATTTTCTCCAAAAGGTTGGATCAGTTCCCGGAAGAGGCGTGCGCTTCCCTGCCGTGATTTAAAATCTCCCGTCTCAGGCATAGTCAAAAATAGATTATAATTTTCAATCAGCCGGTCTATATGCGGCGTTCCCGCCAATTGTATGAAATTAAGAGAATTTTTGGTCAAAACAAAAGCAAAGATATGCTTTTTCCCTGAAAAATATTCCAAAACGGCGGTATCCGGATAGAGATTTCCCTGTATATATGCCAAATTATGCGGCGAGGGTGAAATCGACATTTTATGACTTAAGGATTGACTCATTTTCATCAGAATGCTGCGGCGGTATTTCTCTTTGGTCTGCAGCAACTGAAATAACCGGGTTCTTTCGTTTTTGTCAATTTCAGGTAAGCTTAAAAGCTTCTGAATGCGGGCAATATCCTGAAACAGCTCATTTCGTTCTATTTTGAGCTTTTCAGGAATATTGCGCATCGTCATCACGTATGGCTGGTGGATCATGTCAAAAAAAGACCGGGCTTTGGACTGTTCGCTGATATCAAATGCTTCTTCCGCCAAGGCGGGATCTTGCCGAATAGTATAGAGGGAATAAAGCAGATGAAGCATATCCTCATAGATGTCCAGCCGGCCCCGCAAATAATGAAACCGGTCATCTAAGAGAAGGAGCTCTTTCCTCTCCGCTTCCAGCTCTGAAATAGTCCGGCGGTAGTAATCCAGGGCTTTTTGCAGGCGATTGTCTTTTTTATAGAGACGGGATAGATTGTAAAGCGCATCCACGGCATGGCTTTGAATGTTCAGTATGCGGGCGGTATCCAGGGCCTGATTGTACCAGGAGGCGGCCTGGCGGCTGTCGCCCATATCGGCATGAATGTCGCCGATGGTATTAAACAGCATGCCGGCTCCGTTATTTTGCAAATTTTCATCACCGGGATTTTCTCTGCGGAAATGAAGCAGGATGTCATCCAGCCGGTACTTATCCTCCTCGGTGATGTTTTCCAGATGAAAGATATTTTCTCCGGTCATAATGGTGCTGCTGGCACCGGGCAATGAAGGAATCAATGCTTCAGAATAACCCTTCTCATTTCGCCAAAGAAGGATATTATCTATACTGAACCGGTTATGATTGGATCCGGAAAAGGCCCTCTCACAACGAGCAATGAAGCTGTGGCTGACGATCAACCGGCCGGCTTCATTGGTCGTAACGCCATCTGTACAACCGATAATGATGAGGTTGTAGAGGTAAGCAGAACCGATTGTCTCTTCGCGGTCATTAATGGAAATCGCGCTGATATGACAATTGAATATCGCGAGGTCATGGGCGGTCCAGGCGACATCCGGGCTGTCGCGCTGAATAATCGCGTTGCCCGTATTCCGTAAAACAAAGCCTTCGATTTCGACTTTGGCACGCACGACCAGCAGATTTTTAAGGCGGTCCCCTCCCCCATCAATTACAGCCGCATACGGGACTTGGGATCGAAGACTGATGTTTTTATCAAGAATGATGTCGGTTTCAAAATAATAGCCGGGAGCGACTTCGATGACATCTCCGTTCCGTGCGGCTGCGACGGCCAGGTTAATGGAGGTGTAGTCATCGGGAACGCGGAGGGTCGCCGCAGGAAGCATGATAGGGATAGAAAGGATAAGGAACAAAGGAAGGATATGTCTGCAAAAAGACCTTTTGACCAGACGATTCATTCCTTCCTCAGCCCCAAATTCACCCAAATCATGCTGATTTCCAGTATATTTGGTTTTCTTGAGCGTAGCAAGGAATATTTTGGCTCGCTACACTCGCGTTACTTGGGTTACTTGGGTTCTTGCTCGCTGCGCTCGCATTCTTTGCGTTTATTTGGTCATTCTAAATCCCGTATTTACAGATCCAGCTTGTAATCAAACATCCGGTTGCGTTGTGGTTTTCAGATTTGAGATTTCAGATTTGAGATTTGAGATAAAAGAGTCCGCCCCGGTGTCTTATTTCCATGTCATTCCCGGAACAAAGTGACGGTGATCTTAGAGTGCCCCCATGTCATTCCGAGGAGCAAAGCGACGTCGGAATCTTAGAGTGCTGCGTTTCTTGGAGACGGGGACGATTCATCCGGCGAGCCAGTCTAAGATCCCCGTCGCCGCTGCGCGGCTTCGGGGATGACATGAGGGCCAACTCCGCAGCCTCAAAATGACATATCGGTCAATGCTGAACCGCTCGGTGTACAGCCGGGTCAGACGTAATATTATTCGCTGTCGCGCCGTAGACCATGAGCGTGCCGC
>CAYRTV010000408.1:0-2648 GCA_964427225.1 uncultured Eubacteriales bacterium | reverse complement strand
GATGAAGGCAGTCGATAAGTTTGAATACCGCCGCGGATATAAATTCTCTACTTACGCCACCTGGTGGATCCGCCAGGCCATCACCCGGGCGATAGCCGATCAGGCCAGGACCATCCGTATTCCGGTCCATATGATCGAAACCATTAATAAATTGATCCGGATTTCCCGCAGCCTCGTCCAGGAAATCGGAAGGGAACCGACTTCTGAAGAGATTTCCAAACGGATGGATATGCCGGTCAATAAAGTCCGCAAAATTGTCAAAATCGCTCAAGAGCCTATTTCTCTTGAAACTCCCATCGGAGAAGAAGAAGACAGTCACTTGGGCGATTTCATTGAAGATAAAATCACCCATTCTCCGCCGGATACCGTCATTCACATCAATTTGCGCGAGCAAATTGGAGATGCTTTGAAAACACTGACCGAAAGAGAAGCTAAAGTTTTAAAGATGCGGTTTGGATTAGGTGACGGCAATGAACATACCCTGGAAGAAGTGGGGCAGCAGTTTAAAGTCACCCGGGAACGCATCCGTCAGATCGAAGCTAAAGCACTGAGAAAACTTAAGCATCCCAGCCGGAGCCGAAAACTGAAATCGTTTACCGACGGGACTGAAATTCCCACTGCATAACTCCCCCGCGTTCTCACCCCGGTTACATTGACTAACCTGCCTATATTTGCTATAAATCTTGCAAGGGCCTATAGCTCAGCGGAAGAGCCACCGGCTCATAACCGGTCGGTCCCAGGTTCGAATCCTGGTAGGCCCATTTTTTTCTTGAGGAAAAGATGTGGATATTCAATTCAAACACTTAATTCATCTCCAGGAGCTGGACACCGAAATAAATAAAATTACAATTTTCCTTCAACAAATTCCTTTAAAAATCCAAGAAATCGAAAATAAAATTGAACAAAGCAAAACCCAAGTAGAGCTAGCCAAAGAAAAACTAATGCAGAATCAGATGATTCGCCGTGATTTGGAATCCAAAGTACAGGATGGGGAAATTAAAATCAAAAAGCTTCAGAACCAGCTGAATGAAGTCAGGACCAACAAAGAGTACAGCACCCTTTTGCGGGAAATAGACGACGCTAAATTTGCTAAAGAAAAAAATGAAGAGCAGATCATCACGGAAATGCTGAACGCTGACGAAATCGAATCCGAAATCCAAGCAGCGGAAAAGAATGCCGAAGAAACTCAAGCAAGGCTTTCCAAAGATAAAGACGCTATTCTGGAAGAAAAACGAAAAATGGAAAACAGAAAGCAGGAATTACAGGAAGAAAAAAATGATCTTGAACCCAAAATCCCTCCGGAACAACTCGATCAATATCTTAATATCTATAGTAAAAATAACAGCGTTGCTCTTTCTCCGGTCACGGATGATTTCTGTTCCATCTGCCAAATACGGATTCGTCCCCAAATGATAAATGAACTGATTGCCGCAGATAGAATCATGCTCTGCGAAAACTGCGGACGTATTCTTTACTGGCAGGATGAACCTAAACCTGCCGAGCAGAAAATATAGTCATTCATATAAATGCTCAATCTCATCCTGGTACATTTTCTCAATAATATTGCGTTTGACTTTTAAAGATGGAGTCATCTCGCCTTTCTCAATTTCAAAATCCCGGTCAAGCAATATGATTTTCTTAATCTTTTCATAGGAAGCCAGATTGGGCGTATACCGATCGATCTCATCCTGCATAAAACGAATGATTTTGTCATTACCGACTAAATCCTGATGGTTTTCATAATCAATATGACTGACTTTTGCGAACTGCTCTAACTTTTCAAAATCAGGTACAATCAAAGCTGAAACAAACTTACGCCGGTCCCCCACCACAACAGCTCCGGAAATATATGGATTCGTCTTTAAAATATTTTCGATCAGCTGCGGGGCCACATTTTTTCCTCCGGCTGTCACAATGATATCTTTCTTGCGGTCAGTAATATGCAAAAATCCATCATCATCCAAGAACCCGATATCTCCCGTATGAAACCAGCCGTCCCGCATCACTTCTTCGGTCTCTGATTCCATCTTATAATACCCCTTCATGATATTGGGGCCCCGGCATAAAATTTCCCCATCCTCGGCGATTTTCACTTCCACTTTGGGTATAGGTTTGCCGACCGAACCAAAACGAAGGTCATCAAAGGTATTGACTGCGATAACTGGAGAGGTTTCAGTTAATCCGTAACCCTCTAAAACAACCAGACCCATGGCATAGAAGAATTCCGCTATATCTTTGGACAAAGCCGCCCCTCCGGAAACAAAAAAACGAACCCGGCCGCCAGTGCGGGCAACCACCTTGGAAAACACCAATTTTTCGGCTATCTTATATTTGAAACGCAGCCCGGCAGGAATGGCTTGTCCCTCCAGTTTTTTGGTCCCATATTGCCGGCCATTATTGACAGCCCAGAAAAAGAGCTTCCGTTTCAGGGAGGAACTGGATAGAACATTATCAATAACCCGGGAATATATTTTTTCAAAAACCCGCGGCACACTGACCATAACCGTAGGCTTGACTTCGAGCAGATTTTCCGCGACTGTTTCCGTACTCTCAGCATAGGCGATCGAGCAGCCCTTATAGAGATAAGTAAACGTCACCATTCGCTCTAGAACATGGGATAGGGGCAAAAAGGATAAAGCAGTGTCTTT
>CAYRTV010000407.1:0-2648 GCA_964427225.1 uncultured Eubacteriales bacterium | reverse complement strand
AGGTGGTCAAAGTGAATCAGATTTTTATAATAATCGCGGGGGTACTCGGTCTGCTGTGCGGATTTTTGGTTTTTATTCTGATCAAAAACAGATCAGGGGCCAAAACGGTTTTAACAGCAAAACAAGAAGCCAAAGACATCATTGAAAATGCGAATGAGGAAGTGCGGAAAATAGAACGGGAAGCCTCAATTGAAGCCAAAGAGAAATTTATCAATCTTAAGCAGGATTTTGAAAAACAGACGCGGAGTCAGCGGAAAAAATTCAGTGAAATGGAGCGGAGGCTGCTGCAGAAAGAAGAAAATCTGGAACGGAAATTAAGGAATATGGAGCGGAAAGAACGGGACATTTCCAACAAGGAACAGCGTGTTTACTCAAAAGAAAAAGAGCTGAAAAACCGAGAGAATGAATATCAAAACAAAATTCAGGAAGTTCTAAAAGAGCTGGAGCGGGTCGCGCAATTGACCCAGGACGAAGCCAAACGGGAACTGCAGCGGAGAATTGAAGATGAAGCCAAGCTGGAATCGGTCCAAACAGTCAGAAAGATCGAAGAAGAAACCAAAGAAAAAAGCCAGCAGCTTGCCCGGGACATTATCAGCCAGGCCATTCAGCGGTCGGCGGCGGAGCATGTGGTGGAAACCACGGTGGCGGTGGTTGATCTGCCTTCGGATGATATGAAGGGGCGGATTATCGGACGTGAAGGCCGTAATATACGCGCCCTGGAATTGGCGACAGGAGTTGATATCATCGTTGACGATACTCCGGAAGCTGTCATCTTATCGAGTTTTGATCCTATTCGCAGGGAGATGGCGCGGCTGGCCATTGAAAAACTGGTGATTGACGGACGTATTCATCCGGCACGCATCGAAGAAGTGGTTGCGAATGTTAAAGAAGAATTGGATACCCAAATTAAGGAGGAGGGAGAATCCGTCGCTTTGGAGCTCCGCATCCAGGATCTCCACCCCGAATTGATTAAACTGATGGGTAAATTGAAATACCGGACAAGCTATGGTCAGAATGTGCTGCAGCATTCTAAGGAAGTGGCTTATCTTTCAGCTCTGATGGCCAGAGAATTGGGCGCCAATGAGAAGGTTGCGCTGCGGGCCGGATTACTCCATGATGTCGGAAAAGCAATCGACCGTGAAGTTGAGGGAACGCATACCGAATGGAGTGTCTCCCTATCCAAAAAGTATGGAGAATCAGAAGCTGTTTGCCAGGCCATCGCCTCGCATCACAGGGATATTGATTTTCCTTCGGTGGAAGCGGTTCTGGTCCAAGCTGCCGACACACTTTCAGCCGCCAGGCCCGGAGCCAGGCGGGAATTGCTGGAAACGTATATTAAGCGACTGGAAAAGCTGGAAGATATCGCCAGTTCTTATGAAGGAGTGGCCAAAGCATTCGCGCTTCAAGCTGGACGCGAAATTCGTATCATTGTAGAGAGTCAAAAAATTTCTGATGACCAGGCATCTCTTGCCGCCAAGGAATTGGCGAAAACAATCAAGAATGAACTGGATTACCCCGGGCAGATAAAAGTCATGGTCATCCGGGAAATGAGAGCCGTGGAATATGCGCGATAAAATCGGCTTTTTGTTTCTAGGCGACGTTATCGGCCGGCCCGGGAGACGGGGCGTCAAAAAACATCTGCCGGAATTAAAAAAAAAGTACAGTCCGGATTTCATTATTGCCAATGGCGAGAATGCCGCCGGAGGTATCGGCCTGACAGAAAAAACCGGCCGGGAACTGCTGACAGAGGTCGACCTGCTGACTTCGGGGAATCATATTTGGGATAAAAAAGATGCCCTGGAATACCTGGATGTTGAAACCCGGGTCATTCGCCCGGAGAATTATCCTCAGCCCTGCCCGGGACGGGGAGCAGTGATTCTTACCCATAAAAATGGAGCTAAGGCGGCTTTCCTGAACTTGCAGGGCCGGGTTTTTATGGAGCCGGTTGATTGTCCTTTCAAGGCTGCGGAAGAAAGAATCGCGGCATTAAGGGAAGAAACACCGGTTGTTATTGTCGATTTCCACGCCGAAGCCACTTCGGAAAAACAGGCCATGGGGTGGTTTTTGGATGGAAAGGCATCTATGGTATTGGGAACCCATACCCATGTTCCCACCGCGGACGAAAGGATATTGCCGAAGGGAACCGCTTATATTACGGACATCGGCATGGTCGGCGGATACAATTCCGTTATCGGCATACGCCGCCGTCCGGCCATCGACAGGTTTCTTACGTCCCGGCCGCAGAAATTTGAGCCGTCGAAAAACGGGTTCATTTTGTCTGCGGTGTATGGAGAAGTGGATCCATCTTCCGGAAGGGCGCTGCATTTTGAACGCGTGACGGTGGTTGAGGAAAATGGCGGTGAATAACAGCGGCCCGGGAACCAAGAAAATATATTCCGTCACTGAAATCACCCGGCAGATAAAACATGTTCTGGAAGACACCTTCCCTTCGGTTTGGGTGGAGGGTGAGCTCTCGAATTTCACGCGGGCTCATTCCGGGCATTTATATTTCAATCTCAAGGATGAGAACAGCCAGATGGGGGCGGTGATGTGGCGGTCACAAGCCCCCCAAACACCCCTTTAAATTTAGGGTGGGGTGCAAAGGGGTTTCTGTGGGGGCATCAAAGTATATTAAACCACAAGGCAGT
>CAYRTV010000406.1:0-2657 GCA_964427225.1 uncultured Eubacteriales bacterium | reverse complement strand
TTGGGCTCTTCTTTTTTCTTGAGGGGTATATCAATACGCGGCTTTCCGGAGAGAAGCCGAATTCCCTCATTAAGCTCCATTTTCTTTCCGGGAACCATGGCAGCCATAACAAGGAAAATATTTTTATCAGATACGGGAAGATTCCTTTCTTCCAGTGCATTACGAGCGGGTTCAATATTTTTGGGAGCGGCTTCAAGAGGATCACCATCAAAAACGGGCAGCTCCAGCTTGTCTGAGGCTTTTTTCACCACATCGGGGTCCGGGGGCATGGGAGTCCGGCCAAAATAGCCGAGCACGGCTCGTCCGAATCCCGGATCGATTTTTTCCCACCGGCCGTAGAGAACATTGTTGAACGCCTGCAGCCAGTATTGCTGGCTTCCCGGAGTGACGCTTGTCCAGGCTCCGCCGGCTTCAACCACAACGGGGAATTCAGCCAGCACTTCACTGTATCTGTCCAGAATCCCGGCCTTTTCCATCATATGAACATTGGGTCCGATCGCTCCCCCGGGCATGGGGAATCCCAGAACCCTGGGATCAGGTGTCGTGGTGGCGGGATTGAAGGCATAATCCTTCATCAATTCACTGAGCATATTCTCGATCTCCGGCATCTTATCCGGATCAATATCTAATGAATACCCGGTGCCTTTTAAGGCATGCGCCATGGAGCGGACATCGGGCTGGACTGTACCGCTTGCCATAGGACGTACAGAAAGATCGATTCCGTCCGCACCCCCTGCAACAGCAGCCATGTAACAAGCGACGGCCGTGCTGGCCGTATCGTGAGTGTGCATCCATAACAGCATCTCAGGCGGCATGATTTTCTTCAGTCCAACCACAGTGTCATATATGGTCCTGGGGGCCGCGGTTCCCGAGGCATCTTTTAGGCAGATGCTGTCGATGTGGAGATCGCTTTCCAGCAGTTTCCTGCCGATGTCTATATAAAAATCAGCTGTATGCACCTTGTCTGAATGAAAAGGAAGTCCCATCAGTGCGATGCAGACCTGATGATGCATTCCGGATTTGACAATGGGTTTCCCGGTATTGATCAGATTCCGGACATCATTCATGTAGTCAAAGTTCCGGTCCCAGGTTGTCCCGTGTTCTTTCATCAATTCGGCCTGGAGTTCAAGCCCTTCATAGGATTGGGTGGTCAATGTTACTCCGGATACCGACCGGGTCAGGATTTGAAGATCGACATCAGGGCCGACTGTTTCCCGCATGGTCTGCATGTCTTCAAAGGGGTCTTCTCCGAGATAAAAATAAGGCGCCTGGTAACGGGCGCCGCCTCCGAATTCAAAATGCTTGATGCCTGCCTCGGCCGAAGCCTCCATCGCAGGAAGGATATCCTTTAACCGGACCTTGCCCCCAAAAGAACTTTGAAGGCCGTCCCGGAAAGGCATAAACATGACACGAATAGTCTTAGCTTTTTCAGTGAATATCATTTCTCCTCCTCAACTTTGGTGATTTTCGTTCCAGGGAAGATGCTGTGCACAGCTGCGGTCAAAGCAGCCATGGCCGCCGCGTCTATGTGTGCCTTTTTGGAAGGAAAAAGAAAGATGACCAGCCTCATAAGCAGAAAGAGTACGGTCAGAATGAAGAAAACCATCAATAAAGCGAATACGCAGATATTAAGAAGCGACGTTGATTCCATGTTCAAAATCCCCTATAGAAATTATTATCTCCTTCTTAAATGTGTTTAAGTTTAAATTGGAAAAACCGGCATGTCAAGAAAGAATCAATCGACAATGATCAAACGCCCCTGTGTAATAGGTTTTGGATATCCCTTGATATACAGTTCAAGAAATTCCCCGATTTTTTCAACTTCGCCGCAAGCCGTTTCTTCAGGTTTTTCTCCTTGCGAATCAGTCATAATCCGGACCTCCCGGCCTATAATCAATGACCGTTCTCGATAAATTTCAAAAAGCCGCCCGTAATGCCCCAAAAGCAGAAGCTCATAGTTAGCGGAAAGACGCCGCAGGAGCAGTCCGAGGACTTGATCGGTCCGGCAAACAGACGGATCCGAGGCGAAATCCGCCAGGCAGGCAGCTCCGGGAACATAATCATCAGCCGGAAGCTCAGGTGATTTTTCAACATTTAAACCGATGCCAAGGATAACATCAGAAACCGAATCTCCAGCGCTCATCGTATGCACCAGAAAGCCTGCAACTTTACAGCCGTCAATCCAGATGTCGTTCACCCATTTTATTTGAGCCGTATTTCTAAATCCTTGCAGCATGTCTATGGTCTCAATGAGAGAAACGGCGGCCAGAATTTGAAATCCAGTGGTGAAATTATGGACTCTTTTATGGGGTTTCCATAGAAGAGTTAGATGGAGATTGCCTTCCAGGGTTTGCCACGGGCGCCCCCTGAGGCCGTGAAATTTCCGTCCCGATTTGGCCTGGCAGATCAAGCCGCCGGGCAAGTCGCAGCCCTCTCGAATGAGCCGGATCAACAAATCAAAATGAGAATGAGGAGCATGATCAGCCACAAATGCGTGCGACCATTCGCTTTTTTCAGGAGTGGTGATGGTGCAAAGATCGGAGTCAGGGAAAAGCCGCCCGTTCAAAATTTGAAGATCCCCCTCAAAATCCGATGGTTTTGCGGGATTCCAGTTATTTTGAATACTGAAGAGCTTCTCTGCGTATCCGGTGTTGTCA
>CAYRTV010000405.1:0-2658 GCA_964427225.1 uncultured Eubacteriales bacterium | reverse complement strand
AGACCATTGGCTGGAGTATAGACAGTTATTTATCCGACCTGGAGGAACACCTCTCCCGCGAAGTGGAAGACCACATCCAGGAAGGAAAAGCGGAAGGCGGCGGCCAAGAACAGCCGGAAGATAAACAAGATGAATCCAAAAATGAAGCATAAGCAGCATAAGGATCAGGAATATTCGCTGAACCGGGTTTTGGAGCAAACGGAATTGGATCTGTCCCGGTCTCTGCAGGCCTTTGAAGCCGATATATCCACCCGTGAAACGGGAAGGGTGTTCAGTGTAGGAAAAGGGATTGCCCGTATTAGAGGATTATCCGGCGTGAAATATGAAGAATTGCTGCAGTTTGAAGGGCAGAAAATGGGGATTGCTTTTAATTTGGATGCGGACGAAGTGGCGGCGGTCCTGCTGGATGAATATGAAAACATAAGTTCCGGAGGCGAGGTTAGGCGGACCGGGAGAGTGGCGGATGTGCCGGTGGGAGAAGAGCTGATCGGCCGGGTGGTGGATCCTATCGGGCGTCCACTGGACAGGAACGAGCCGATTCGTATCCGGGAAAGATGGCCGATCGAACGCAAGGCTCCTCCGATTATGCACCGGGCTCCCGTAGAAGTCCCGCTTCAAACCGGTTTGCAGGTGGTGGATGCTTTGATTCCGGTTGGGCGCGGTCAGAGGGAGCTTATCCTGGGTGACCGCCAGATCGGCAAGACGGCAGTGGCTTTAGATACCATCATCAATCAAAGAGACCAAGATGTCATCTGCATTTACTGCAGTATTGGAAAAGAGAGTGCGACCACGGCTAAGGTGATTGCGGATTTGCGACGGTATGACGCCATGGATTATTCCATCGTGGTGGCCGCCCATGGGGAAGACCCTCCCGGATTCAATTTTATCGCTCCCTATGCAGCTACCAGCATGGCTGAATATTTTATGGAAAAAGGACGGGATGTCCTGATTATTTATGATGATTTAACGCGGCATGCCCGGTCATACCGGGAACTGTCCCTGCTTTTGCGTCGTCCGCCGGCCCGGGAAGCCTACCCGGGAGATATCTTCTACATTCATTCCCGGCTCTTGGAAAGGGCGACACATTTAAGGGAAGATTACGGAGGAGGCTCATTGACAGCAATGCCCATTATTGAAACCCAGGCAGAAAACATCTCTGCATACATACCCACAAATCTGGTATCGATAACCGATGGTCAAATATATCTTTCTCCTAAATTGTTCAGTGAAGGTGTTTTGCCCGCTGTGGATGTCGGAAAATCAGTATCCCGGGTGGGAGGAAAAACCCAGCTTCCCGCTTACCGTGAAGTGGCCGGTGATCTCAGGCTTTCTTACTCCCAATATACAGAACTGGAAACGTTCGCCCGTTTCGGAACACGGCTGGATGAGGAAACCCGGCATACTTTAGAAAGGGGAAGGCGTGTCCGGGAAGTGCTGAAGCAGCCCCAATACAAGCCGATTCCGGTTGCGGAACAGATGGCGGTGCTGTTGGCTGTCTCAGAAGGATTGATGGATAATATTCCGCTAAGAGATATAGAAGAAGCCAAAAAAAGGATTCGGAATAATATCCGCGAACGGACCTCCGGGGTTGCCCGGCGCATAGAAGAGGGAGAAAAAGTGTCTTCAGAAGATAAAGATGCCATTTTGTCTCAAATCCATGAATTGATTGATGATCTGCAGGAGGAGGAACAGGAATAGTGGAGCAGCTGGAAACATTGAGAAGAAAGCTGCAGAGCGCCAAGGATCTTCATTCCGTGGTCAAAACCATGAAGTCGCTGGCCGCCGTTAATATCCGCGAATACGAACAGGCGGTGGATTCGCTCCAGGATTATTTCCGCAGTGTCGAAATGGGGCTGCAGATCGCCATGCGGCATAAACCGAAACAAGTCCGGCTGCGAGCCTCCGACCGGGAAGAAAAACTAGGGGCGGTTGTTTTTGGTTCGGAACAGGGGATGGTGGGTCAGTTCAACGAGCAGATTGCCGCATTTACTCACAACCGGTTGAAGGAAATGGATGCAGGCAAAGAAAACCGGACCATTATGGCTTTAGGGGATAAGCTGATCGGACGTTTGGAAGCTCTGGGGGTTCATGTGGATGAAGGGATCAGTGTTTTCGGTTCCATGGTGGATATCGGTGAAGTCAATCAGGATGTTTTGCTGAAAATAGAGGAATGGCGGCTGAAAAAAAGAGTGGGCCGGATTGTTTTATTTTATAATCGTCCGGCTTCAGGTACGACCTATACGCAAGCCATGCGGATGTTGCTGCCGCTTGATGAAAAATGGCTCAGCGGGCTGGCAAACGAGCCCTGGCCGACCAAGATGCTGCCGGATTTTTTCATGGAATGGGACCGGTTGTTTTCCGCGCTGCTGCAGGAATATTTTTTTGTGACATTGTATCAGGCCTCAGCGGAATCATTGGCAAGTGAAAACGCCAGCCGGCTGTCTTCCATGCAGGCGGCGGAAAAGAATATTCAGGAACGGCTCGATGATCTCACCACCCGTTACCAGCATCAGCGTCAGGAATCCATCACCGCGGAGCTGCTGGATATTGTATCCGGTTTCGAAGTTTTGTCATGACAAAAAAAAATAAAATTCATATCGGAACTTCAGGCTGGCATTATCAGCACTGGAGAGGCCCCTTTTATCCGGAAGATTTACC
>CAYRTV010000404.1:0-2658 GCA_964427225.1 uncultured Eubacteriales bacterium | reverse complement strand
ATGAACGTATTGTCGTCGTCTGCGGCAATCTCGGCCCGTGAATAATCCAGGTTAAGTGAGATTATGGATAGCTGGATAGGAGAATATTATGGTAAAGACAAAAACAACCCGTTATGACGTTGCTGAGCATCTTCGGACTCCAGAGGAAATGGCTGCATACCTCGAAGCTTGCTTGGAAGAAGCTCAAGGTGACGCTTCATTTATTTCCAAGGCTTTGGGAGATGTCGCCCGTGCCAAGGGAATGTCACAGGTTGCTCGTGACGCCGGCTTGTCAAGAGAAAGTCTTTACAAAGCCTTATCTGGAGAAAGAAGTCCAGCCTTCGATACGATTCTCCGGGTTATGAATGCCCTCGGTATAAAAATTCACGTAGAGGCGATTAAAAAAGATAACACAGCTTCGCAGCCGCGGCTGTAAGAAACGTCATTGGATTTATTGCAGCCAGACCGCAGGGCTCTTAACTGGAATTGGACTCTCTATTCTGATAAAATTATGAAGTGAAAAAAAAGATAAAAAAAGTCACATTAAGGGAAGCCGAAAGAAAGGATTTGGCTTATTGGAGTACTAAAACACCAGAAGAAAAACTAGATGCTCTTCAACAGCTGCGGGAACTGTATTACGATTTAAATAATGAGAGTCGAAAAGGATTTCAAAGAGTTTATCGCATTATTAAATAAGCTTGATGTCCGCTATTTGATTATAGGGGGATTTGCCTATAGCTTCTACGTCGAACCGCGGTATACAAAGGACATCGATATTCTCATTTCACAATCAGAAAAGAATGTCCATAAGATACTCCAGGTCCTTCAAAATTTTGGCTTTGAAGATATAGATTTAACCGAAAAAGATTTTTTCGAACCCGAACAAGTCATTCAATTGGGCATTGACCCTGTTCGGATAGATATCTTAACCTCAATAAAAAATATAGAATTTTCAAAGCTCTGGAAAAACCGGGTTATGGGACATTATGGTGATATCCAAGTTAATTTCATATCCAAAAAAGATTTAATAAAATCAAAACAAAGATCAGGCAGAACACAAGATCTTGCTGATATCGAAAAGTTGGAAAAAATCTAAAAAGAGCGCGACATATAGCCATACCGCTAGTGCGCCCTGGGGGGAAGGCCGAGAATTTTTCGCAGCTTGTCGAAATCAATTTTCGGCATTTCAAATGTGTGCGAGTCCTGCATCTTTTCCATGTCTTCAATAAGCGCAATAACTTTCGGACGAAGATGCTCATCTTTCACCGCTTTGAGAGGCGTTGCTCCCCCCAGTGCAGGCAGCTTCGCTTCCGGCCATTCAACAAAATAATGATGCTCCAGCTGCGTCTTCATCGCAGCTCTAATTTCAGGCCGTTCATTAAATGCTTTGGATTCTCTTCTTCGCGCTTCCATTTCTTCGGGAGTTAGTTCCGGAAAATCATCCGCCTCCCGGTACAGAGTTTTAACGTAGGCAATATTATCGCGGAAGTGATCTTTCAATTTATAACGCAGCTTTAAGCCCCTCTCTTCGGAATTGGTTTCAGCGATAAGATGTCCATCCTTAATGCGAAGAAAGCCGAGGATAGCCCTGGGTTTGTCCGGATATTTGCGGCTCCTCGCTTTGAGCCATACCCAGGAATCATCACCCTCATGGTACCGGAAACTTCGCAGCCTCGCCAAATGTTTGCGCAATGCCTCTTCATTCCGGATGCGGAAATGCATCTCTACGAATACGACCTCTTCGCCGTCGCTTGTGAGGAGAACCGGACAATCCTCAAAATCCGGATCAAATTCCATCATTTCTTCGTCTTCATCTCCATGCACAAAATAATCAGCCCAAAACAGCACACTTTGTTTTTGCGATTCTGCAAAATACCGTTCCGGCGGAAAAAGCTCCGAATAGGGTCCGCGGCTGAAGTCTTTCACCTGCATTTCCAAAATATGCTCCAAACCTTCCCTTGATTCCGGCTTAAAAATATATGGTGTGGTATAGAAAATGGACCTGTCCGGAAAACCGACCCGCCGTGCATACCAAATATCGCCGACCCCAGCTTCAATCTCAAAAAGCTCACGTGGATGCAGGACTGTGAAACGGTCACCGGTCCTCAATTCCTCGACGGTAACTATATCTTCAGAAGCAGATTTGTCTATGATTTCAAAAAATGTCAGGTAACTGTCATTGAGCTGTTGTAAATAGGTCCAACCCGGTTCATTGGCTTCTTCTGTCCTAAGTTCAGCCAGCAGCCTGTCCCCCACAGTCTGGATGCTGGTTCCGAACCTGAGGTCAAAGTACATCCAGCTTATAAAAATGCTGTCAAGAATGCCGTCTTTCTCGCCTGGACTGAATTTTTCTTCAAACTCGGCCGCGGCTTCTTCCAGTTCCTTGCCGTCTTTCTCAAACTGAATTATTTTTTTCCCATACAAAGAAAAAACCGGTATAAGTTCCATGTACTCGTCCCAAAGAGTGCCGGTTCTTTCTGATTCCGGAAACCAGTCATCCGGCTTTTGGACATATCCGCCTTGAGATTGTTCGGCGCCGCAGCACTTCTTATACTTTTCCCCGCTGCCACAGGGACACGGATCGTTTCGTCCAATCTTTTTACTCATAATTTTATCCTTCCTAGCCTGAATTATTCATAAAAAAATTGCGATGTTTTCGCCATTTCTTTTTTATCAGCG
>CAYRTV010000403.1:0-2659 GCA_964427225.1 uncultured Eubacteriales bacterium | reverse complement strand
CTGTCCGCCGGTCATTCCGTATATTCCGTTGTTTATGAAAATGAAGGTGAAATTTTCTCCCCGGTTGCAGGCATGCAGGGTTTCGGCGGTGCCGATAGCGGCCAGATCACCGTCCCCTTGGTAGGAAAACACAACTCTGTCCGGAAGCATTCTTTTTATGCCGGTAGCAACGGCTGCAGCTCGTCCATGGGCGGCTTCCTGCATATCAACATCCATATAATCATAGGCAAAAACAGAGCAGCCGACCGGGCATACGCCAACGGTTTTATCCTGAATATCCAGTTCCTCCACGACTTCCATCATGAGTTTGTGAATGGTGGAATGAAAACAGCCGGGGCAGTAATGCATCCGTTTATCCAGCAGGGCTTGCGGCGGTTTATAAAGAAGTTTGGCATCCTGATTCATTGTCCGCTCCTTGTGTTTTGATGGATTTTTTTGATTTCATCGAAGATCTCGTCCGGAGTCGGCACAATCCCTCCCATACGTCCATAAAAATGGACCGGTTTGCGCCCACAGGCGGCCAACCGAATATCCTCTACCATTTGCCCGGCGTTCATTTCTGCGGATATAAAGAATTTGACGTTGTCTCTCCGGGACAATTCCTCCACTTTTGCATATGGAAAAGGCCATGCCGTTATCGGACGGAACAGTCCTATCTTTAAACCCTGTTCTCTGCCGATATCAACTGTTTTTTTGCAGATCCGGGAGGTTAATCCGAAAGAGGTGATGATGATTTCCGCATCGTCCAGCTTATATTCATCGTAACGAACTTCGTTTTCCTTGATTTTTTTGTATTTAGCCTGAATATGATGATTCTTTTCCTCCATGTCTTCGGATTGAATATAAAGAGACGTGAGGATATTGCGCTGCTTGCGTTTTCCTTTGCCGTTAGTGGCCCAGGGCTTATCCGGTTTGTAGGGGACCGGATCGGGGAGTTCTACTTTTTCCATCATTTGTCCGATAGCTCCGTCGGACAGCAGCATTGCGGGAATCCGGTATTTGTCCGCCAACTCAAAGCCGAGATAGACATGATCCACCATTTCCTGGACGGAATTCGGGGCCAGGACGATAAGATGATAATCGCCGTGTCCTCCACCTTTGGTGGCCTGAAAATAATCCCCTTGACTGGGCTGAATAGTTCCCAATCCGGGTCCGCCCCGGACGATATTCGCAAACAGGCAGGGGATTTCCGCACAGGCAATATAAGAAATCCCTTCCTGCATCAGGGAAAATCCAGGCGATGACGTTGTAGTCATAACTCTGGCACCAGCCCCACCGGCGCCGTACATCATATTGACAGCCGCCACCTCACTTTCGGCTTGCAGCAGAACGTAATCGTGTTTGGGTTCCTGCTGCGCCAAATACTCAATAACTTCGGATTGAGGAGTGATGGGGTATCCAAAATAGCCCTGCATTCCAGCCCGAACGGCTGCTTCCGCCAGGGCCTCATTGCCTTTCATTAGTCTAAGTTCACCCAATTTTTCCTCCTTAAGGAATCAGCCGGCTTTTTTCTTGGTCTTATATACTTCAATGGCCGCATCCGGGCAGATAACCGCACAGTTTTGGCAGGCGATGCAGTCTTCCGGTTCCGCTAAATAGGCGTAATGCAGCCCGTAAGTGTTGGTATCAGATGTATTTAGAGCCAGACAGTTTGCCGGGCAGCTGATCACGCAAAGGTTGCATCCTTTGCATCTTTCTTTGTTGATATTCACATATCCTTTTGCGGGCATTCATTCCTCCCGTTTTAAACTTGGGTGAACCGCAAAACCCGTTCCCTCTATCCCCGGGATCTATTCAAATTGGGATTTACAGTCCACCGCACTTAGGTTACCAATATTACATTTCAAATGAAAGTACGCGGTGAGAATGGCATTGTATGTTCACCGCCGCCGGCATGGACGCTATGTGGCAGGGGAAAGCTTCCACATGCACAGCCAGGGATGTTACACGGCCCCCCATGCCCTGAGGGCCGATGCCGAGATTATTTATCCTCTCCAGCAATCGTTTTTCCATATCGGCATAAAAAGGATCGGGATTATGGGATCCAAGAGGTTTCCGGAGCAGTGCTTTTTTAGCCAGCAAGGCGGAATATTCGAAGTTTCCGCCCACGCCCACGCCGACCACAATGGGAGGGCAGGGATTGGAGCCGCCCGTATCCGCAACTTCGACCACAAAATCTTCAATGCCTTCTTTGCCTGCTGCGGGAGCAAACATGCGGACTTGGCTCATGTTTTCAGCGCCACCGCCTTTAGCAACAAAGGTGACTTTGAAGTGGTCTCCCTTATCCAGTTCCCAATGGATAAAAACCGGAGTATTGTCGCCTGTGTTTTTTCTGCGGATGGGATCTTCAACTACGGATTTTCTTAAATATCCCTCTTCGTATCCGGCCCGGGTTCCCTCTGTCACGGCATCTCGAAGGCTTTCCAGGCCATCATCGTAATTGAACCGTACATCTTCGCCCATTTCAATGAAGAAAATGGCCAGTCCCGTATCCTGGCAAAGACCTAGTTTTCCCTCACGTGCAATTTTTGCGTTTTGTTTGATTTGCTCAAAAACAGCTTTGCCGGCGGGAGATTCCTCTTTCTGCTCCATGTCCTTAACGACTTTCATGACATCGTCCTGCAGCTCAAAGTTGGCTTCCTGGACAAGGTCTTTGATT